>JAKLLO010000035.1 GCA_023150095.1 Zoogloea sp.
GAGCACCTTCTGGAACTCTTCGGCGGCGATGGCGACGAGGCCCGGGTGAGCCACCCAGCCGCCGTCGAAGCCGTCGTTGGCGTCGCGGGTCTTGTCGTGGCGGATGCCGGCCAGGGCCTTCTCGTTGGCCTCCGGGTCGTTCTTGATCGGGATCAGGGCCGACATGCCGCCCATCGCCGGGGCGCCGCGCTTGTGGCAGGCCTGCACCAGGGCCAGCGCATAGCCGCGCATGAAGGGCACTTCCATGGTGATGGCGCTGCGCTGGGCCAGGCAGAAGTCCTTGTTCTTCTTGAACTTCTTGATGCACGAGAAGATGTAGTCCCAGCGCCCGGCGTTGAGGCCGGCGGAGTGGTTGCGCAGCTCATAGAGGATCTCTTCCATCTCGAAGGTGGCGAGGATGGTTTCGATCAGCACGGTGGCCTTGATGGTGCCTTGCGGCAGGCCGATGTGGTCCTGGGCCATCACGAAGATGTCGTTCCACAGGCGGGCTTCGAGGTGGCTTTCCATCTTCGGCAGGTAGAAGAAGGGGCCGGCGCCGCGGGCGATCTGCTCCTTGGCGTTGTGGAAGAAGACCAGACCGAAGTCGAAGATGCCGCCGGAGACGCGCTGGCCGTCGACGGTGACGTGCTTTTCATCCAGGTGCCAGCCGCGCGGACGGATCTGCAGGGTGGCGATCTTGTCGTTGAGCTTGTATTCCTTGCCGGCTTCGTTCTTGAACGACAGTTCGCGGCGGATGGCCTGGTAGATGTTGATCTGGCCCTGGATCTGGTTTTCCCACTTCGGGCTGTTGGAGTCCTCGAAGTCGGTCATGTAGGAATCAGCGCCGGAGTTGAAGGCGTTGATGATCATCTTGGCTTCGACCGGGCCGGTGATCTCGGTGCGACGACGCTCGAGGGCCTTGGGCAGCGGGGCAACCTTCCAGTCGCCTTCACGGATGGCCTTGGTTTCGGGCAGGAAGTCGGGCATCTCGCCGGCGTCGATGCGGGCCTGACGTTCGACGCGGGCCTTCAGGAGTTCCTGGCGGCGGGGCTCGAAGGCGCGGTGCAGCTTGGCGACGAATTCGAGGGCTTCCGGGGTGAGGATGGATTCATAGCCCGGGAGGATCGGGGCGTTGATCTGCATGCCGGCGGGAAGGGTGAGGCTCATGGTGACTCCTGATGGTGAAGGTTGAAGTGCGTTAAGAATAAGTCTTGATGAAGTAGATGACACTCAGGGCCGCCCCTACTGCCACTACCAGCCGGCGCAGCCAGATGGCCGGCAGGCGGCGGGCGAGGCTGGCGCCGGCCAGCGCGCCGACCATGGCGGTGGCGATCATCAGCAGCGTGTGGGGCCAGCTGATGGCGCCGGCGATGATGAAGGTTGCCGCTGCGACGGTGTAATTGACGGCCGAGGTGAGGTTCTTGAGACCGTTGAGTTCCTGGATGTCCTCGACGCCCTGGATCGCCAGCGCGGCGAGGGTGAGGATTCCCATGCCGGCGCCGAAGAAGCCGCCATACACGGCCACGATGAACTGGAACAGCAGCCCGCCGATGCCGCCCGGTGTACCGCTTTCGGACTTGCTCATCCCGAGCCGGGCCTTGGTGGCGGCCACCACGCGCGACACCTGGCCGGAGAACGCGAACAGCGCGGTGGCGACCAGCAGCAGCCATGGCACGAGGCGCGAGAAGGCGGCGTTGGAGGTGGACAGGAGCAGCAGGCCGCCGCAGATCCCGCCGACGAAGGACAGGGCGACGAGGAGCGCCGTCCAGCGCGGATGGCGGCTCACCTCGCGGCGATAGGCCCAGGCGCTGGACAGGCTGGCCGGCCACATGGCCACCGAGTTGCTGGCGTTGGCCATTACCGGCGGCACGCCCGCGGCGAGCAGCGCCGGAAACGAGAAGAAGGTGCCGCCGCCGGCCATGGCATTCATGCCTCCGGCCAGGAAGGCGCCGCCGCCGACGAGGAGGGCCTGGCTGGCGTCCATCATCGCTGCTTTCCTTCGATGAAGGCGAGCATGTCGTCCATGCTGCGGCCGGTAGCGGTGGGGGCGACGTCGAGGGCCTCGGCCGGCTGGCCGCCGCGGTTGATCCAGAAGGTGGTGTAGCCGTACCAGGTGGCGCCGGCGGCGTCCCAGCCGTTGGCGCTGACGAACAGGATGCGTTCCGCCGGGCAGCCGAAAGTGGCGGGGCCGAGGGCGTAGGCGTCGGCGTGGGGCTTGTAGCGCTGCACGGTGTCGGTGGACAGCAGGTGATCGAAGAGGCCGTTCATGCCGGCGCTCTTGACCGCGACCGAGAGCATCGCCGGCGTGCCGTTGGAGAGGATCGCGGTGGGAATGCCGGCCCGCTTGAGGGCGCGCAGCACGCCGAGGTTCTCGGGGAAGGGAGACAGGCAGGCGTACTGGTTGATGAGCTGGGTGCGCCGGGCGGCGTCGAGCTCGAGGCCGAGGCGGGCGGCGGCGAACACCAGGCCGTCCTGGGTGATCTCCCAGAAGGGCTTGTAGCGGCCCGACAGGGTGCGGATGAAGCTGTACTCGATCTGCTTCTGGCGCCACAGCTCGGCCAGCTGGCTGCCCTTGCCGGGGTAGAGCTGCTCGGCCAGCAGGCCGACCGAATAGACGTCGAACAACGTGCCAAAGGCATCGAAGGCGACGGCCTGGATTCGGTTTGCGGACGGTGCGGGCTGAGCCATGTTCGGGGGCCTGGGGCGGATCGGTTTTGTTGCAATGCCGCGAAGTTTATTCAACGATTAAAGAAAAAAGAAGCCATAATAAAATCAAATGATTTTTTACTTTTAGTATGAAATGAACAGCTTCAAGGAAATCGAGACCTTCGTCAGTGTGGCCACCCGCGGCAGCCTCTCGGCGGCCGCCCGGGCCGAGGGCGTGACGCCGGCGATGATGGGCCGACGCATCGACGCGCTGGAGGAGCGGCTGGGCGTGAAGCTGCTGGTGCGCTCCACCCGGCGGCTCAGCCTGACGTTTGAAGGCAGCGCTTTTCTGGAGGATTGCCAGCGCATCCTGAACGACCTCGCCAACGCCGAGGCGTCGGTGAGCCTGGGCGGGGTGAAGGCCAGCGGGCACATCAAGGTGTCGGCGCCGGCGGGTTTCGGGCGGCGGCACGTGGCGCCGCTGGTGCGGGATTTCCTGTCGGCCAACCCGGAGGTGACGTGCAGCCTGGATCTCTCGGACCGCCTCGTCGATCTGGTGAATGAAGGGGTGGATTGCTCGATCCGCATCGGGGAGCTGACCGATTCGAGCCTGGTGTCGGTGCGCCTCGCCGACAACCGTCGGGTGGTGGTGGCGAGCCCGGCCTATCTGGCCCGCTGCAGCGCGCCGGTGCGGCCGGAGGATTTGACCCGGCACGATTGCCTGTCCCTCGATCCGCAGCGCGGCTGGGTGTTCGCCGACCTGGACGCGCCGGGGCAGGTGCGCACCATCAAGGTGTCGGGGCGCTTCGAGTGCAACGACGGCACCGTGCTCCACGACTGGGCGCTGGGCGGCATCGGGCTGGCGTGGCGGTCGATGTGGGAGGTGGAGCGGGATCTGGCCGAGGGGCGGCTGGTGTCGGTGCTCGACAACTACGCCGCGCCGCCCACCGGGATCTACGCGGTGTTTCCCCAGAACCGCCGGCTGCCGCTGCGGGTGCGGCTGCTCATCGACCACCTGCGCGGCTACTTCGCGCGGCCGGATTACTGGCGCGGGGCCTGATCGCCGGCCGCGGGGTCGCCCAGTTCGAATTCGAGCTTCAGGCGGCTTGGCACGGGCCGGCCGAGGACTTCCGCCGGCTGGAAGTGCCAGCGGCGGACGATCTCGGCGTAGGTGTTGGCGGCGGGGCAGAGCCGCGGCTCGCAGCGCGGCACGACCAGGTCGACGGCGCCGTCGGGGCCGATCGCCAGCTCCAGCTGGAAGACACCGGTGGGTGCGTCGGGCAGCGGCGGCCAGACGTCCGGGGCTACTTCGGTGACGAGCTCCGGTTCGCGGCTCAGGCCTGCGAGGGGCAGGTAGGTGGCGGGGATTTCGGGTGGCGTGTCGGGCGGGGTTTCTGGCGCGTTGTCGGCGGCGCTTGCGGCGGCTTCCGGTGCCGGGGCGGCTTGCCGGGGCTCGGGGCGGGCGGCTGCTTTGGGCGGGGTGGGCGGCGCGTTGGTCACCAGCCGGGCGGCAGGTTTGGGCGGATTGGCAAGCCGGGCCACCAGTGGCGCCCGCGTCGTTCCCCCGCTGCCGTGCTGGTCGCCGGACGGCAGCGCAAGCAGGCCGACCAGCGCGGTGTGGGCGATCGTCGAAAGGACCAGAGCGAAGCCCAGCCGCCGGGCGGGCGACGGGTTGGACGGAGGCGTGGAGGAGGGTACCGACAGACGGGGCATCGAGGGCTCGGGGGCGATGGCGTGCACGATAGCCGATCGTTTTTCAGGTCCGCTGCCGCCTGTCGGGCTTGATTTCCCGTTGGTCGAGTGGCGCTCGCCTTACAGGCAGGGCGATGGCATCGTAAGCTGAAAGGAGATGTGGAATGAAAAAGCAGCATGGCGTGACGCTCATCGAACTGATGATTGTGGTGGTGGTGGCGGGCATCCTGGCCATGATCGCGGTGCCGTCCTATACGTCCCACATCACCCAGAGCAAGATTGCCGAAGGAACCGGCGCCCTGGCCGAGGGTAAGGTCCGGATGGAGCAGACCTTCAACTCGATGCGCAGCTATTACACCGACGGGGCGAGCTGCCCAGACCTGTCCGGCCTCTTCAAGGACACCTCTTTCGGCATCTCCGTCGAGTGCACGGACACCACCTTCACCCTGACCGCCAAGGGTACGTCCGGCAAGAATATGGACGGCTACACCTACACGATCAACCAGTCCGGCGAGAAAACCTCCAGGACGCCCGCCGTCTCCGCGGCCCAGCCGTGCTGGCTGAAGACCAAGGCCCAGACCTCATGCTGACGACGCAACGCCGTCACGTACGCGGCGCGACCCTCCTCGAGCTCATCATCACCGTCTCGATCGTCGGCATCCTGATGGCGATTGGCGTGCCGCAACTGGGTGACTGGGTGCGGCGCAACTCTGTCAGCTCGGCTGCCGAGATCATCCAGAACGGCCTGCGTCAGGCCGAGGCCGAAGCGATCCGTCGCAACCAGCGGGTCGAGTTCCTGCTCACCAATGAATCGCCCAGCCAGGACGCCATCAAGACCCTCACCGCCGCCGCCAACGGCAGCAACTGGGCGTCGCGGGTCATCGACGCCGACTTCGCGCCGCTCTCGGACATCACCCTGGCCTACGTGAATGGCTTCCGGATGAAGGATGTCTCGGCCGACGTGGTGTTCCAGGGGCCGGCCAACGTGGTCTTCAGCGGCACCGGCCGGGTGTTCGACATCAAGGGCGCGCCGATCACCGAATATCAGGTCTTCCGGGTCTCGCGCCCTGGGGCAGACCGCGTGATGTGCGTCTTCGTCACTCCTGGTGGTGGTGTCCGGACGTGTGATCCGGCGATCACCTCCGGCAAGCCCTTCGCGTGCCTGCCGCTGGTGTCGGCCGAGAAGTGTCCGAAGCCGTGATGGAGCGATCGATCATGAAGAAGAACAGGGCTCAGACCGGTTATGTGCTGCTCGAAGTACTGGTGGCGCTACTGATTTTCTCCCTCGGCCTGCTGGGGCTGATCGGCTTCCAGGCCGCCTCCGCCAAGATCGCGTCGGACAGCCGTTTCCGCACCGAAGCGGCGATGCTGGCCGACGAACTCGTCGCCAAGATGGCCGCCTCCGACATCACCAAGGTCAAGTCGAGTTACGCCGTCGGCGGGCGCGAGCTGGCCAGCTGGGTGACCAACCGGGTGGTGGGCGGCAGCCGCCTGCCCAATCCGGTCGTCACGCCCACGTTCAGTACTTCCGCCACCTCCCAGACCCTGCTGGTCAATGTCCGCATCGAATGGACCATGCCGGGTACCACGCTGGACAAGGGCGGGCGCGAAGTGAAGGGCGTCTACGAAACCAAGGCGCTGCTTTTCTAGGATTGCCCATGCGCACCAGATTTCTTCCGGGTCTGCCGCCACGGCGTGGCCAAGCTGGCGTGAGCCTGATCGAGGTGGTCGTCGGCATGGCCATCGGCGTGATCGCGTCCCTCGTCATCATGCGTTCGTTCTCGGGTAGTGAGACCTTCCGCCGCAACGTCAGCGGCGCGGCCGACACCGTCCAGACGGCATCGCTGATCGGTGCGCGGCTCGGCATGCTGTTCGAGGAGGCCGGTGCCTCGCTGGTCCAGGGACGCAACATCTGGGGGTGCAAGCTGCTGGCGAGCCGCGGAAAAACCGTGCTGCTGCCGGCGCCGAGCTATCCGGATCCCTTCGGCGCCTTTACCAAGAACGTCCGCGTCATGCCGGTGGGGGTGCTCGACGGCGGTGACAATTCCGACATCGCGCTGGTGATCTCCGGCAGCTCGGCCTCCAGCAACCGCGACGTGCCCTTCGACAGCGACGGCAAGGTGCTCAACGTGGCTAACCCCAACGGCATCGGCATCGCCAACACCGGGGTGGCGGTGGACGACCTCTTCCTTGCGGTGCCGCAGGACGTGGCTGCCGGTCCTGGCGATTGCCAGATCGTTCAGGCGGCTTCCGATTTCTCTGGTGGCAAGGCCGTCGCCGACGCCTCGTACGGGCTCAAGGTGATGCCGGCCGAAGGCGCAGTCGCGGCGCCAGCGTCGTACACCAACATCAAGCTCAACATCGGCGCGGCGTCGTACGGGGCGCTGACCTCCACGGTCGACAGCCCGTCCGCCTTCCACCTGGGGCGTGAAGCCGGGCCGACCCTGTCGTTGATTTCGGTGAATGAGGGGGGCGAACTGGTCGAGTACGACCTGCTCCAGCGTTCCGGGATGATGCCCTTCGGCGAGAATGTCGTGCTGTTCAAGGTGCGCTACGGCGTGGATAACGGCGTGGGCGGCCCGGCCAACGACAACGTCGTCGACGAGTGGATCTCCCCCGGCGAGGCCGGCTGGACGCTGGCCGACCTGATGGACGGTCGAACCGCCACCGAACAGAAGATCGACCAGATCAAGGCGGTGCGGATCGGCGTGGTGGTGCGTTCGCCGCAGCTCGTCATCAACGATGCCAAGCTCACCGAAGTCGTGCTGTTCGGCGATCTGAGCGGAACCCGCAAGGTGACCCGCAAGCTCGAGACCGACGAGCAGCGCTACGGCTATCAGGTGTACGACTGGGTCATTCCCCTGCGCAACATGAAGTCCACCCCGAAATCCTAGGTATCGTCATGGCTTCCAGTGTTCGCCCCCACTTTTCGTCACGCCCGAGCAGGTCGCGGGGGACGGTGCTTGCGGTCGTGCTCGTCGTGCTCGTCGTGATGATGCTCGGCGGCGTCTCCACCCTCCGGTCGATCGACACGTCTTCGATCCTGTCGGGCAACCTCGCGTTCAAGCGCGACTCGGTCAATCGCACCACGGTTGGCATGAACGCGGCGTTCAAGGCGATGCAGTCCAAGGATTTCACTGACGACCTCCTTGCCAACTGCGTGCCCACCTCGCCGGACTGCGCCGGGGTGGTGGCCAAGTGGGTGGCGATGAACTACTCGCCGCGCCTGCTCGAAACCGACGGCAACGGCATTCCGCTCGTCCTCAAGGACAAGGCGACCTTTGACGCCAAGTTCTCGACCATCAAGCCCAACAAGACCGACGGCACGCTGGAAGGCGGCAACGAAACCCGCTTCATCATCGAACGGATGTGTTCCGACTACGGCCCGTCCGACGAAAAGAAATGTTCGGTCTCCGACCGGTACGAACGGGGTGGTTCCTATCGCCAGGACAAGCCCGGCTCGATCTCCCTTCCGCTCTACCGGATCACCATTCGTAGCGACGGTGTGCGCAATACGCAGACCTACGTCCAGGCTACGGTCACTACTCGCGTCAAGTAACCCAGGAACGTCGAGAAGGATTGCAAATGAAGATATCGACTTTCGTCAGCCGATCCGGCCTGTCTCGCGTGTTTGCCGCCGCGGCACTGGCCGTCGGCATCGCGGGCCCGGCCGGCGCTGGCACGACGCCGCTGGCCGACCAGCCGATCCTCGTCGCGGACGTTCCGGCCAACGTGCTGCTGACCATGTCGGTGGAGTTCCCGACCGCCATGAACCGGGCGTTCAAGGGCGGTTTCGACGGCACGGCCTCGGCGCCGTATCTGGGTTATTTCGATCCCTACAAGTGCTACGAATACACGGGCGGGGCAGACGGTTACTTCCGGCCGATCAGCAAGTCGGGCTCCAACTACACCTGCTCGGGGGCATGGAGCGGTCACTTCCTCAATTGGGCCACGATGCAGGGCGCGGACATCTTCCGCTGGGCGCTCACGGGCGGTAACCGAAGCACCGACACGCCGCGCACCTTCTCCGACGGAGGCGCGGCCCAGACCATTCTCGAGCGCGCCTATGCCGCACGGCAGGGTGAGTTCATGTACCAGTTTCCCGACAAGAACATCTACGGGAAGGACATCCTCAACTATACGAACCCCGCGGATTACGGTGCTTCGTCTGGGGCAATCACCTCGAGCAGCTCACTCCTCATCCGCAACGGCGGGCAAGGCATCCAGTTTGCGCTGAAGCTCAACAGCCTCGACAGCTTCGCCTTCCTGAACGTCCGGGCCGAAGTCTGCCGCGATCCGGACGGCACCGGCACGCTGCTCGAAGGCAACTGCAAGAAGTACGCAAATACCTCGGGCACCAAGACCCTCTACAAGCCGGTCGGCCTGATCCAGCAGTACAAGGACAAGATGTACTTCGGGGCTTTCGGCTATCTGCTCCTGAACGACAACAACAACTGGGACGCGGATGGTACGGCCAACATCTACAAGGATGGTGGCGTGCTGCGGGCGATGGTCCAGAGCGTCGACTCCGAGATCACCGAGACCGGTGCTTTCGTCACCGACCCCTACAACATGTTGGCGGCGCAGGGCGTCACCTACAGCGGCACGATCAACTACCTCAACAAGTTCGGCCAGAAATCCAAGTCGTACAAACTGTGGGATCCGGTGAGCGAGCTCTACGCCGAGGCGATCAAGTATTTCAAGAACCTCAAGCCGACCAAGTCCTATGTGTCGGGCGTGAACGCCGCCAACCGCGATGACTTCCCGGTATTCACCACCTGGAACGATCCGGCCACCGATGCGAAGTACCCCAAGAAGGGCCCGCTGTCCTGCAAGAAGAACTACATCGTCGGTATCGGTGATACCAACAGCAACTTCGACTTCAACCTTTCCGGCTCGCCGCTGGGGTATCCGGCCGACGTCGATTCGAACATGGGCTCTCTCAAGACCGCCAAGGCGTGGACCGATGAAGTCGGCGCCCTGGAGGGCATTCCGGGCTTGAGCGCCAGGACGATCTACAACGGCAGCTTTTACATCGCCGGGCTTGCCTACTACGCCCATTCCACCGATCTGCGTACCGACATCGATGGCTTCCAGACGGTGGACACCTACTGGATGGACGTGATGGAAGTTGGTTACGTCTCGAAGAACCAGTATTGGCTGGCCGCCAAATATGGCGGCTACAAGAAGCCCAGCAAGACGACGCCGCCGGGGCCCTTTGATTCCTCCAAGGATGTGTGGGTCGACAAGACTGTTGCTGGCGCGCCGATCCGCAGCCGCGATGGCGATCCGCTGCCGAACAACTACTTCACGGCCGACAACCCGGACTCGATGGTGGCCGGTCTTCGCAGCGCGTTCCAGAGCATTGCCTCGGGCTCGGGCTCGGGTGCGGGCGCGGCGCTGTCCAGCTCTCAGGTCAATGCGTCCAGCGGCGGTTCGAACACCTACCAGGGTTCTTACGACGCGGCGTCCTGGTCGGGCGACATCACGGCTTCCAAGGTCAACAAGGTTGCCTCCGACGACTCCCTCGACGTGACCACCCTGTGGCACGCAGCCGCCAAGGTCGATGCCCAGGGCAGCTCAGGGCGCAAGATCATCACCCTCGCGCCCACCGACAAGAGTCTGACCAAGCCGACGCCGGCCGACCTCAAGGGCACCGCCTTCCGCTGGAGCAACCTCAGCCCGACCCAGCGCCTCAACCTGAGCAGAACCTCATCGGCACCCACCGGTGATCCGGTGGACGGAGAGCGCATCCTCGACTATCTGCGGGGTGATCGCACCTACGAGTCCACCACAGCGGTGAGCAACCTCTACCGCCAGCGTGCGTCACTGCTCGGCGACATCGTTGATTCGAAGGTCGTTTATCTCGGCAAGCCCAGCGCGTCCTACGCCGAGTCCTATAACCCCGGTTACACCCGCTTCAAGACGGACAACGCCGCCCGCGACCCGCTGATCTTCGTGGGCGCCAACGACGGGATGCTGCACGCCTTCAATGCCTCCGAAGGGACGAAGGGGGGGCAGGAAGTCTTCGCGGTCGTGCCGTATTCGGTTTATGAAGGGCCGGATCTCAACCCCGAAGTCAGCGGCCTTCAGGCTCTCGCCCGCAAGACCTACTCGCACCACTACTACATGAACGCCACGCCCGAGATCCGGGATGTGGACTTCGCCCGCACCGGCGCACGCCTCGACTCCTTCGGCCCCAGCGCCGAGGCTGACTGGCGCACGATCCTCGTCGCCGGCCAGGGCAAGGGCGGTCGAAGCTTCATCGCGCTCGACGTCACCGACATTTCCGATTCGCTCACCGAGGACGAAATGGCGGGCAAGGTGCTGTGGGAGTTCACCCACCCGGACATGGGCTTCAGCTTCGGTCGCCCGCTCATCGCCAAGACCCGTCGCTGGGGCTGGGTGGTGATCCTCACTGGCGGCTACAACAACGTCGGTGGCACCAAGCCGGGCCAGGGGGCGCTGTTCATCCTCAACGCCAAGACCGGGGAGTTGCTGGGTTCGTCGCCGGTCTACACCGGGGCCGATTCCGGCACCGCAAGTGCGCCATCGGGCCTCGCGCAGGTCGAGGGTTACACGCCGAGCTATCAGGATTACACCCTGGACTACGTCTATGGTGGCGACCTCAACGGCAACCTGTGGCGCTTCGATTTCAGCAATCCGGCCGATGATCTTCCTCCGGTGACCAAGATCGCAGAGTTCTCCACCGGTGGCGTCGGCCAGCCGATCACCACTGCGCCGAAGATCGAGTATTCCGCCGATGACTTGAAGCGCTACGTGTTCGTCGGCACCGGCCGGCTGCTTTCCCCCGAAGACCAGGGGAACACACAACAGCAGTCCATGTACGCCGTACGCGACGGCACCAAGACCCGTGCGTTTGGTACCAAGCCCTATCAGGTGGCCTTCCCGTCCGGTGGCTTCTTCCCGGTCACGCGCAGCAACCTCGTCGAGGTCACGGATCTGATCGAAGGCGCAAAGCTCGACAGCGCCAAGCCGATGGGCTGGCGTTACGACCTTACCGGCGTCAACGCCGGCGTCACCGAGCGGGTCATCCTGAGCCTTCAGGCCAATGACGGGGTGGTGACTTGGGTTGGTTCGATCATGAACGACGACCCCTGCAATGCCAGCGGCAATGCGATCGTCTATGCGGTTCACTACGGTACGGGCCAGAGCGTGCTGTACAAGCTCGAGAGCGGCCTTTACAAGCAGGTCGAGATGACCGAGCCGATCGTCGGTGGTCTCGCGGATACCACCCTGGTCCGCGTTGGATCGAGCATCCGGGTGCTGGGGACGGACGTGAAGGGCAAGTCGAGCATCTACGGCAACACGGTGTCGGAGTCGGGCGAACCCCGGGTTGTGAACTGGCGGATCATCCGAGAGTAATCCGCGCTGTTGCGGGCTTGAAGCGAAAAGCGCTGTCCCGTATAATCCGCGGCTCGCTGCTGCTGTAGCTCAGTCGGTAGAGCAACTGATTCGTAATCAGTAGGTCACCAGTTCGATTCCGGTCAGCAGCACCAAAGAAACAAGTGGAAAGGCCAACCCTCCGGGGTTGGCCTTTTTGCGTTGGGTGTTCCGTTGGTCGCAATTGCTGCGGCCGGGTGTGGTGCGGGGGCATCGGCTCATCGGCATCTCCGGGGGCCGTGGGTCTCCTTGCCGTTTGTCTCGCCGAGAGTGAATGGCTGCACGCGGATGCCGTGCGTCTTGCAAGGGTGTCGAAAGGTTTTCTTCAAGGGTTTGAAAGCCTTTTACAGCGAAAATTCGGGGCCCGAATCCAAAAAACAGAAGAACAACGCGTGAGCTTCATCGCGCTCCCCATGTAGCCGCCCTGAAATGACCCGGATAAACATCTTGACGTATCACCGTGTGGGGGATTTTCCGACACGGATGCCGAGCCATCGAGGCCAGTATTGTCACCGTCCGCGTTTCAAGGCGCAGATGGCGATGCTGGCGCGCTGCGGTTACACGGTGATCGACATCGATACGGCGGCGGCCGGGCTGCGTGGAGAAGTGGCGCTGCCAGTGCGGCCAGTGGTCTTGACGTTTGATGATGGTTACGTGGATTTTCTGGAGCACGCCGCGCCGGTCCTGAAGGCCCATGGTTACCCGGCTGTCGTCTATGCGGTTGCGGGCATGTTGGGTGGAACGTCCGCATGGGTGACGCCGGAGGGCATCGAGTCTGCTCCGCTCATGAGCGCAGCGCAGCTTCGGGAAGTGCGGGCGATGGGCTTTACCGTGGGCTCGCATACCGTCAGCCATCCGCGCCTGGCCCAGCTCAACACCCGGCAGATCACCGAAGAGACGACGATCAGCAAGCGGATCCTCGAAGACGCGCTGGGCGGCTCGGTCGATCACTTTTGCTACCCTTACGGCAATCATGACATCCGTGCCGTGAACGCCGTAGCGGAGGCCGGCTACGTGACCGCGACGACCTGCGTGCGGGCCATCGCCACGCCGCCAGACGATTTGCTGAGCCTGCCCCGCAAGCCAGTCTCCCAGGGCAACTCCTCGCTTGGGGTGCTGTGGAAGCTGCTGACCAAGAACACCCCCCGCACCACGCCGATTCGTCGCGTGTGAGTCTTGCGCGAGCTCGTTGCTGCCTGCCTCTGTGACGAGCGACAGGGCGCCGGTTCGGGTGGTCAGCGCTGGAGCGTTTGGTGATGGGCGCCTGGCAGAGGGCGAAGAGGGCGTGGGCGCTGGCTTTGGCGATTCAACGTGCTCGGGTGATCTGGTCTCGGTGCGAAGGCGGGTGCTAGCTCATCGGAGCGTGCGGAGCAGCCGGGCCGCGCCGTTCGATGGTCACCTCGGAAAGTGCGCCTCCCATCAGCGCTGACGCTCAGTCCCGTCGCTGCACGTTGACGATTTCGAGCGGCACGCACATGCGGGGCGAAGCCTGGCTGTCGTTCGCAAGCTGCACCGAGGGGGCACGCTGCCGCAGGGCTCTGCGATAACCAGACTATACGGCGTCTCGGGATTCCAACTTTCCATCGTGCGCGAGCACGCTGCTTGCCGGCGCTGCCACAGATGGCTTCCGGGCGTCCGCCGGGAGCGTGGGCTCGCGCGTGGAATGCGCCGTGGGTCGGTCACCCGGCGGAGTCTGGTCGTGGCCGTCCAGGAGGACAAGGGGAGAGGCTATCCAGAACGAGTGACTTCCCGGTGGAAACCGCCGCGGCGGGAGTTGGCAGCCGCTTCGGGCTGCCGATGCGCCCTCAAGCCCATCGAGATGCCGCCGTTACCAGAAAGCGCGCCGCGCATGCCCGGGATGGGGCGTTGCGGCGCTTCTGTACGCCTGACCACTCTCGGACAACAATAAATATGCTCAAGCAAAAACCCCTTGTTCTGCAGGTCGTTCTGCTCTGCATCGTCGGTGTGACGTTGATGGTGGTGCTGCTGGTTGCGGCCGTTGCCGCCCTTTCGAGGCAGAGCGCGCTGGTGAAGGCGGAAGAGTCCCTCGCCATCCAGGCCGACATGACCGTCTCGATGCTGGCCTACGCCCAGGATGCGCTCGAGCGTCGCGCCAAGGACGCGCTGGGGCAGTTCGTCGAATCGTTTGATGGCGTACCTCGCTTGACCGGTTCGGAGGTGACGACCTCCTTCGGCAACGTGCCGGGCATCGCCATCGGCAACCACGTGCTCAGCGGCGATACGCAGACGCTCGCCGCCTATAACAAGGCCCACTCCGACCGCGAGCCGGCCGTGCTGGTGCGCCGTGGAGACCGCTTCTACCGCGCCGCCACCCTCCTGAAGGATAAGCAGGGCAACTCCCGCAACGGTGAGCTGGTGGAGGGGGCGGGCGACTATCCGAACATCCTCCTGACCGGCAAGCCTTATCTGGGGTCGGTCGAACGCAGCGGCAAGCTGTTCGTGCTGGCGGCGGTGCCCCTGAAGGATGCCGCGGGTGCGGTCGTCGGGGCGATGACCATGCGGGTCGATGCAGAGTCCAGCGTCGGGCTCATCAAGGAAAAGCTCTCCAAGGTTACCGTCGGCAAGACCGGCTATCCGTACATCCTGTCGGCCCCGTCGGGCGACAACAAGGACGTGCGCTTCATCTACCACCCGAAGTTCGAGGGCAAGACCGTTGCCGAGATGGACGAGCGCCTGCGCAAGATCGTCGACGAGCTGGTTCGCAAGCGCAACGGCACCGTCACCTACCTGTGGGGCGAGCCGGGCGCCGAGGCCGAGAAGATGGTGGTGGTGCGCGAGCTGCCCGATCTGCACTGGATGGTGGCCACAGGGTCATGGGTGGATGAGTTCGTCGAGGATTCCCACACGTTGCGCAACCGCATCGCCTTGCTGGCGGTGGGGTCCGGCGTGTTGCTGATCGTGGTGCTGGCCTTCTTCCTGCGTCGCCGGCTCCGCCCGCTCACCCACCTGGCCGGACTGGTATCGCGTTTTGGCGACGGTGACCTGAGCGTCCGCGCGGCTGCCGAGCCCGGAAGCCAGTGCGAGATCGACCTGATCGGCCGGAGCATCAACAACGCTGCGGATTCGATGCGGGTGCTCGCCGGGAGCATCCAGCAGACCAGCCATCATCTCCAGCAGACCGCCAGCAGCATGTCCGATTCATCGCGCCAGCTGGGTGATGCAACCCGCCATCAGAGCGAATCCGCGTCGGCGATGGCGGGCACCACCGAGCAGCTCACCGCCAGCGTCAGCCTGGTGGCCGGCAACGCGGCACACGCGCTGGCGCTCACCCGCGAGACCGCCGATTCGGTGACAGAAGGCGTCGACAGCGTGCAGGCCACCATCCGTCACCTCAACGACACCGCCGGCACCGTGCAGGATGCGGCCACCCAGGTGGAACAGCTGGGCCAGCGCTCCCAGGAGATCCACAAGGCGCTCAACGCCATCCGCGACATCTCGGAGCAGACCAACCTGCTGGCCCTCAATGCCGCCATCGAGGCGGCCCGGGCGGGCGAGCAGGGTCGCGGCTTTGCGGTGGTGGCCGACGAAGTGCGCAAGCTGGCCGAGCAGTCGGGCAAATCCGCTTCGCTGATCGACACCATCCTCACCAGCATCCAGGACGGCGTGAGTTCGGTAGCCGAATCAGCCCGCCGGGCGGTGGGGCAGGTGAGCCTCAATGTGGAGGCGTCCCAGCGCGTCGAGTCGGCCTTACAGGCGATCCACGACCGTGCCGGACGCATGTCGTCCGCAGTGGCCGACATCGCCCGGGCCACCCAGGAACAGACTGAGGCCAGCCGCTCGATTTCCAGCAGCGTCGAATCCGTCGCCCATTCGGTGCTGGAAACCAGCCAGTCAGCCGAAGCCAACCGCCGGCAGGCCGACGAAATGCTGAAGGTTGCCGACGAGCTCGATCGCGTGGTGGCGCGCCTCAAGCTGTAGTCTCGCCGCGCGGGTTTTAACCGAACGCCGACGCCTCCGGTTTGCCCGGGGCGTCGGCGTCTTGACGTGGTGCGTCAGCGGTCGTGCAGCCAGCGCTCGGCCTGCGGCGCGCTGTCGCGGGGAATCTTCAGGCCGATGGTGGACAGGCGGGCGAGCCGCGACGCGCGGGTGGTTTCCGTGATCCAGCGGAGCACGCGGCACAGCCAGGCGGGCAGGCCATCGATTTCATGCATGAGGGCGCTCCGGTTCAAGTGGCGAAGCGCTGCAGTATTCATGCGGCGCGCTTCAGTTTGATGACGTCATGCCGGATGGAAGCTGTTTTCGGCTTCCGGTGATGCGAAAGGCTTGCGTCCGCAGGGATTGGGACTGGGCGAGGTTGTGCAGGGATTGCTGCTGGCCAAAGGCGTCGCGTTCGCTCACCGGGCGCCGGCTGGCCTCGATGGAGCGGATGCAGCGCCAGCGGGCACGGCCCCCGCTGACGATCTTCTGCATCGCTTCCGGTGGATGGTAGGTCATGCAGTGGTAGCAATAGATGCTGTTCATCGCAGGGGCTCCTCCGGGTTTCGACGGTGATTCAAGTTTTGGTGGGCGATCAGGACACGGCTTCCGGGCTCTCCGCGGGCGGGACGACCCGGCGGTGGGCCGGATGGCGCGCCAGGGTCTTGCGGTAAAAGTCGGCCATCCGGCCGGCCATCGCGGTATCGGACCATCCCGCGGCCGTGATCGGCGCCTGTAAGGCCAGCGCCTGGCAGGCGGGCGGATCGGCCAGCAGGGTGCCGACGATCCGGCCGAAGGCGCCGGGTTCATCCGGCGCGGCGACGCAGCCCGGTGCGTCGGCCAGGATGTCGGCGGTGCCCATCGCCGCCAGTGCCACCACCGGCGTGCCGGCGGCCAGGGCTTCGATCAGCACCAGCCCCTGGGTTTCGGTGCGGGACGCGAAGACGAACAGGGTGGCGGCGGCGTAGCAGTCGGGCAGGTCGCGTTCGCGGTCGAGGTAGCCGAGGAAGCGTACTGCGGCTTCCAGTCCGAGCCGGGCCGCCTGACGTCGCAGGTCGTCCATCGCGGGGCCTTCGCCGGTGATGAGGAGGAGGGCGTCGGGGCTGTGGCGGATTGCTTCGGCAAACGCCTCGATCAGGAAGCCGATGTTCTTCTCGTGGGCGACGCGACCCACGTAGAGCGCCAGCGGGCGGTCGGCGCTGATGCCGTGGCGCTCACGGAAGGCGCTGCCGTCGCCGGTCGAGAATCGCGCCAGCGGGATGCCGGTGGGCAGGATCTCCATCGGCGTCTGTACGCCGTAGCCATCAAGCCGCCCGGCCATGGCCGACGAGGGAACGATGACCGCATCCACCGCGTTGCACTGCCGCCGCGAGAAGCGCCGGGCCAGCCCGCGCAGCCAGCTGGCAGGCAGGAAGGGCACGTAGTGCTGGAGGTATTCCTCGAACAGCGTGTGGTAGGTGACAACCACCGGCATGCCCAGGTGGCGTGCGGCGGCCACGCCGGCGTAGTGGGCGATGAAGGGCGTCTGGATGTGGATCAGGTCGCAGTCGGCGGCGGCTTCCAGCACTCGGCGGTGCATGCCGTGCCAGGACACCAGGCGGTCTTCCGGGTCGTTCGGCAGGCGCCGGCCGGGCACGCGGACGATGCCCGGCTCGTCGGGCTCGTCGCCGTAGCGGGGCACCACCAGGCGCACCTCGACACCTTCGCCGGCCAGCGCCCGGCGGAAGGTTTCCATCGAGGTGGACACGCCGTTGATGCGCGGGAAATACACGTCCGAAACCATCAGCACACGCATCATCGGGAGGCTTTCATGGCAACGCCGGCCGGTTCGGCGGCGGGGGATGGGATGGCCTGGGGTGTGTCGTCGTCGGCCGCCGCGGGCAGCGCGAGGGGGCGGCCAGCGCCCCACACCACCAGCTCCAGCCGGCCGTCGAAGTGCTCGACGATGGCGGTGCACGAATCCACCCAGTCGCCGCAGTTCACGTACAGCAGGCCGCCGACTTCCTTGATCGTGGCCCAGTGGATGTGGCCGCACACCACACCATCGAGGCCGCGCTCGCGGGCGTGGTGGATGGCCGAATCCTCGAAATCGAAGATGAAGTTCAGGGCCGTCTTGATACGCCGCTTGGCGTAGCCGGCCAGCGACCAGTAGCCCGAACAGCCGAGCTTGCGGCGCACCCACGACAGCCACAGGTTGAGGCGCACCAGCTGGTTGTAGGCCACGTCGCCGAGCACCGCCACCCAGCGGTGGTGGCGCGTCACCTGGTCGAAGATGTCGCCGTGGATCAGTAGCAGGCGCTTGCCGTCGGCGGTCTCGTGGATCGCCTCGGGCAGCACCTCGACGCCGCCGAAGGCGTTGCCCACGTAGTCGCGCAGCACTTCGTCGTGGTTGCCGGGGATGAACACGATGCGTTCCCCGTGGCGGGCCCGGCGCAGGAGCTTCTGGACCACCGTGTTGTGGCTGGGCAGCCAGCAGATGCTGCGGTGCATGGCCCAGAAGTCGACGATGTCGCCGATGAGGTAGGTCTGCTCGGCCTGGTAGTCACGCAGGAACTCCAGCAGATGGTCCGCCTGGCAGGCCCGCGTGCCGAGGTGGATGTCGGAGAGGAAGAGGGTGCGCACTTGCTGCATGCCCGCAACCGTAGCGGCGCAAGATGAACGCGCCGTGATGGATATGTTGAGCTTTGATGGCTGCGGCGGCTGTCACGTGGGCGTTACAGGCAGCCCTTAAGCTGGCTGCCGGGCCCGGCCAATAGCAAAGGAAGACATGTCCGCCAACAACATCGAGGAGCTGCTGAAAAAACACCGGCTGGTGGAGGACGTGGTGCATAACCAGAACATGCCCCGCCGTCAGCTGGTGGAGGTGATGGTGCATCGCAAGCACCTGGCCGAGATCCAGACCCTGCTGGCGCGCTTGCCGGCGGGCGAGATCGGCCGGCTGTTCGACGCGCTGGCGCCGGACGATGCGGAGCTGCTGTGGAAGCAGCTCGCCGCGAACCGCCGGCAGGAGGTGCTGTGGGAGGTCGCCGAACCGCTGCGGGCCCGGCTGGCCGGCAGCCCCGAGGCGGCGGTGTCGGATAGCCAGCTCAACGCCTTCGAGCTGGTGGATGGGCGCCTCCGCCAGCGGCCGATCACCGGCCGGCAGGACATGGACGGGATCACGCCCATGTGGGTGGATCTGGTCAATCCGACCCCGGCCGAGCGCGCCTACGTGGGCGAGCGCTTCGGCGTGCGCCTGCCCGATCCGGGCGAGGCGACCGATCTGGAGGTGAGTTCACGCTTCCAGGTGGAGGAGGATGGTGACATCCACCTGCATTCCAACTTCCTGCTCGACCGGGACGGCGACGCGCGCAGTGTGCCGGTGGTCTTCATCCTCCACGCCGGCGTGCTGTTCACGGTGCGCAACGAGGAGCTGCCGGTGTTCCGCCTGCAGCGCCGTCGCACGCACGCCCAGCCGGGCTACGTGACCGACTGCCTCGATCTGCTGATCGATCTCTACGGCGCCGACGTGGAGTACTGCGCCGATGCGCTGGAGAACATCTACGCCACCCTCGGTCAGGTGGGCCGGCGGGTGCTGGGTGCGACCATGAGCGACGGCGAGGCGGCGGCGACGCTGGCGGTGATCGCCGAGGAGGAGGACATCAACGGGCGCATCCGCAGCAACATCCTCGACACCCAGCGGGCGCTGTCCTTCCTGATGCGCGGCAAGGTGCTGTCGGCCGGCCAGCAGGACGACACCCGGCAGATCCTGCGCGACATCGAATCCCTCAACAGCCACACGGCCTTCCTGTTCGACAAGATCAACTTCCTGATGGATGCGACGATCGGTTTCATCAACATCAACCAGAACCAACGGGTGTCCCAGCTGACGGTGCTGGGCATGGTGTTCATGCCGATCAACATCCTGGCGGGGATTGGCGGGATGTCGGAGTTCTCGATGATGACCGAGGGCATCCCGTGGCCGATCGCTTATGGCGCCTTCGTCGTGGGCGCGGGGCTGATCGGCTGGGGCACCTATCGGCTGCTTCAATACCTCGAGGTGAGGAAGGCGAGGGGCGCCGGACGGAAGGCGTAGGAGCACGCGCCGCCGGGTGTGCCGGTGGCAATGCCTTTGGTGCGGACGGGATTTGCGGCGGACGCCGCCCGGCGGGGGCCGGGCGGGAAGGGTGAGGCTTAGTGCTTGCGGCCCAGGCCGCCGAGGAGGAAGGCGATCGGCCGCTGGGGTTTCTGGCCGCTGCGCAGCTCGGCGGTGGCGGAATCGCCTTCGGCGCTGCCGGCGTCACCGGCGGGGTTGCGCTGCTCGTAGGGCTTGCTGAAGTCGAAGCCGTCCGGCGCGATGTGCGAAGGCTGGCGCGAACGCGGGCTGCGCTCACGGGGCTCGCGGGTTTCACGGGCTTCGCGCGGCTCGCGTTCGGAGCGCTTGCGGCGCTCGCTGCTGCCTTCGGCGGCACGCGGCGCGGCGGCGGGCGACGGGGCGCTGCTGCTGCTGCGACGGCGCTTGCCACCTTCGGCGTCGAAGAAATCGGGCTCGGGGTCGTAGCCGGGGACGACTTCCTGGCGGATCTCGAGCTTGATGAGCTTCTGGATGTCGGCGAGGCGGTGGCGCTCTTCGGAGCTCACCAGCGATACGGCCTTGCCCTTCTTGCCGGCCCGGCCGGTGCGGCCGATGCGGTGGACGTAGTCTTCGGCGGTGTGGGGCAGTTCGAAGTTGATGACCGAGGGCAGATCCTCGATGTCGAGGCCGCGGGCGGCCACGTCGGTGGCCACCAGCACGCGGACCTTGCCGCTCTTGAAGTTCTCGAGGGTTTCGGTGCGGGCCTGCTGGCTCTTGTCGCCGTGGATCGAATCGGCCGAGATGCCGTGGCGCTCGAGGAAGTGAGCGAGGCGGCTGCAGGCAAACTTGGTATCGACGAAGACCAGCACCTGGTTGGTTTCGTCCTCGTGGCGGACGATGTGGGCCAGCAGGTTGCGCTTGAGGCCGCTGGAGACCGGATGCACCACGTGGTCGATGGTCTCGCTGACCATGTTGCGGCGGGCGACCTCGATGAGCTGCGGGTTCTTCAGCATCTGGTCGGCGAGCTTCTTGATCTCGTCCGAGAAGGTGGCCGAGAACAGCAGGCTCTGGCGGTTGGCCGGCAGCAGCGCGAGGATGCGGCGGATGTCCGGGATGAAGCCCATGTCGAGCATGCGGTCGGCTTCATCGAGGATCAGGAACTCGACCTGCCCGAGGGCGATGGTCTTCTGTTGCACGTGGTCGAGCAGGCGGCCGGGGGTGGCCACCACGATCTCGATGCCGCGGCGCAGTTCCTGGATCTGGGGGTTCATGTCGACGCCACCGTAGATGCAGGTGCTGCGCAGCGGGACATGCTTGGAATACATCTTGACCGACTCGTAGACCTGCATCGCAAGCTCGCGCGTCGGGGCCAGGATCAGCGCGCGCACCGGGTGGCGGGCGGGGCTGGTCGAGGTGCTGGCGTGGCGGGCAAGGCGGTTGAGCAGCGGCAGGGTGAAACCTGCGGTCTTGCCGGTGCCCGTCTGGGCGCCGCCCATGACGTCGTGGCCCGCGAGGACGACCGGAATCGCCTGGCGCTGGATGGGCGTCGGCGTGGTGTAGCCGGCGTCGGTGACGGCTTGCAGGATTTCGGGAATGAGGCCGAGTTCGGAGAACGACATGGATGTGGTCACGTTGTGGGTGCCGCCGCTTTACTGCGGTGCACCATAAAAACAGTCAGACATTATACATCGCGCACGCCCTAGCGCCGCGTGAGATAGCACGTGACCTCTTCGCGATCATGATAAAGGTGCTTGATTCGCAAAATGTATTTGATCCCGGCGGCGGAAAGCCGGGCGTCGATCAGGGCGCGGCAGCGTTCCACTTCGTCGTGGCGGCGCTTCATGGGCAGCTTGAGGTTGAAGATGCTGCGTCGGCAGCGCCCGGTGGCGAACCAGTCGGCGATCAGCGGGGCGATCCTGGAGGGCTGTTCGACCATGTCGCAGACCAGCCAGTCCACGGCCTTCTTGGGCTTCCAGGTGAAGCCGTCGGCGCGCAGGTGCTCGATCAGGCCGGTGGCGATGGCCGACGGGGCGAGCGGGCCGTTGTCGATGGCGGTGACGCGAATTCCGCGGCTGGCGAGCTGCCAGCTCCAGCCGCCGGGCGCGGCGCCCAGGTCGACTGCGGTGAGGCCGGCGCGCAGGGTGGATTTCTGTTCGTCGGCGGTGAGCAGCGTGAGGAAGGCTTCGGCCAGCTTGAGGGTCGAGCGGCTGGGCGCCTCCTTGGGCATGCGCAGGCGCGGAATGCCCATCGGCCAGGATGAGCCTTCGCTGGCGAGGCTGACGCCGAGCCACGCCCGTTTCGGGCCCTCGAAGAACACGTGCAGGCGTGGCAGGTGGGGCGAATCGGGGCGCAGCAGGCCGTCCATGGCGAGGGCGTCTTCGAGCAGCGGGCCGAACCGGCGCAGGAAGCCGGATTGCTCCTTGCCGTCGTTGGTGTCCGGGGTTTCGGGCAGCAGCGCCGAGAAGCGTTCGCCGGTGGCGGCGATGGCCTCGCGCAGCGGGGTGAGGCGGTCGCGGTCGGGCAGGTCGTCAACCACCGCGAGCACCTGGAAGGCCTGGCGGCTGAAGATCAGCCGGGCAAGATCGAGGCGGCGGCGGATCACGTCGTGGGCTTCGGGGGCGGTCAGTTCGAAGACCACGAAGCCGCTATTCGGCTGGGTGTCGGTTTCACCGGTGAGGCGCGCGGCGCGCGCGGCGGCGGTGAGCTCGGCGCTGGCGTCGGCTTCGAAGCCGGGGCGGCATTGCACCAGAATGCCGAGGGCGGCGCAGGGCGAGGGGGCGGACGTCATGGATTTGTAACCGGGGCGGAGGGCGGCGGTGTCGGGTGTAATATCAGGGGTGGGCGATCCGGAATATGCAGACCCACCCGGCATTCGGACTGTTCGTGCGCCGGACGGCGCTTGGCCCGGATGATAACCGATCATCGCGTACCCTCCTGTACGCCCCGGCTTCGCCGCCGTTTTTCTGGAGATTTGTCTGATGGAGTACCGCAAGCTTGGCGCCAGCGATCTGCTGGTGTCTTCCGTGTGCCTGGGCACGATGACCTTCGGGCAGCAGAATTCCGAAGCCGAGGCCCACGCCCAGCTGGATGCCGCCTTTGCTGCGGGCGTCAATTTCATCGATACCGCCGAGATGTATCCGGTGCCGCCGAAGGCCGAGACCAGCGGCGCGACCGAGAAGATCGTGGGCAGCTGGCTCAAGGGCCGCGCCCGCGACACGGTGGTGCTGGCCACCAAGTTCACGTCTGCCGGCCGTTCCCTCGGGTGGATCCGGGGCGGGCCGCTTTCCAACGGCCGCGAAACCATCCGCGACGCGGTGGAGGGCAGCCTGCGCCGCCTGGGCACCGATTACATCGACCTCTACCAGATCCACTGGCCCGACCGTAACCAGCCGATGTTCGGCCAGTGGCGCTTCGACCAGAGCGCCGAGCGCGAGTCCACGCCGATCCGCGAGCAGATGGCGACCCTCGGCGAGCTGGTGAAGGAGGGCAAGATCCGTCACGTGGGGCTCTCCAACGAGCACCCGTGGGGGGTGATGGAATTCCTCCGCGCGGCCGACGAGCAGGGCCTCGCCCGCGTGGTGTCGGTGCAGAACGCCTACAACCTGATGAATCGGGTCTTCGAGCAGACCCTGGCGGAAGTGTGCTTCCGCGAGAACGTGAGCCTGCTGCCCTATTCGGTGCTGGCCTTCGGGCTGCTGTCGGGCAAGTATCTCGACAACCCGCGGGCCGACGGCCGGATGACGCGCTTCCCGGGCTTCGGTCAGCGCTACGACAAGCCCGGCGTGGCGCCGGCAGTGGCCGCCTACGCCGCGCTGGCGCGTCGGCACGGGATGACGCCCGCCGAACTGGCCATCGCCTTCGTGGCGAGCCGGCCGTTCGTGGCGAGCACCATCGTCGGCGCGACCACGCTCTCCCAGCTGGAGATCAACCTGCAAGCCTGCGCCCGAGGTCTCGTGCCCGAGGTCATTGCTGAAATCGATGCCCTGCATCTTCAGTTTACGAATCCGGCGCCGTAAATGTCGGGCCGCCCGCGTGTTGGCGTGGGCGCCCATTTTGGGGAGGGTGTGTTGAAGGAAATTGTGGCGGCTCAGGACGTGCGGATTGGCATGTTCGTTTCCGAGCTGGATCGTCCATGGCTGGAGTCGCCGTTCCTGCTCCAGGGCTTCCTGGTCGAGGACCAGGCGACGCTGGACCAGTTGCGCAGTGTCTGCCGCTTTGTTTATGTGGATCGGGCCCGGTCGGCCGGAGATGCCTGGCGCGCGCCTGCGCCCGAGCCCGGCGCTGATCTGCCGGATCGCGTAGCGTCGCCGGGGGCCTTTCAGGTGCCATCGGAGGTACGCCGTCGCCCGACGGATTTCTTTGCCCTGCTGCGTTCGCTGCGCGTTGCCAGCCGCCCGCCGGCGACGGATGACGGCGCCACTTCGTCGGCGCCCTGGTGCCACATCTATCCCGATGCGCCGACGGCGCGCCCCCAGGGCGTGGCCGAATCCCGGCCCGACGATTACCTCGCCAGTGCATCCGGGCGTCCGCTCATCACCGGCAGCAGTGCGCCAGCCCGGCGTGGCGGTGCGCGCCTGACGGTCGAGGACGATGGCCGTGGATCGGGCGTCAGCGGCGTCGGCATGATTCACGCCGAGCCTACGGTGCCGGTCGAAGAGGAAATCGTTGCCGCGTTGCCGCTGGTCGATGAGGCCCACATGCTGCTGGAGCAGGTGGCTCAGGATGTCCAGCGCAGCCTCAATCCGGATCTCGAACGGCTGCGTGGGGTGGTGTCCGAGCTGGTGCTGAGCGTGGCCCGCAACCCGGACGCGCTGGTGTGGCTGTCGCGGCTCCGGCAGACCGATCAGTACAGTTACGACCATTCCCTCGACGTGTCGGCCCACGTGATGATCTTCGGACGCTACCTGGGCCTCGGCGAGGAATCCATCGCCGCGCTCGGCATGGCCGGCATGCTGCAGGACGTGGGCAAGCTGCGCCTGCCGGTGCGCCTGCTGCAGAAGGCCGGGCCGGTGTCGCCGCGCGAGTACGAGATCTTCAAGACCCACGTGGAGTATTCGCTGCAGATCCTGGCCGATTCGCCCCACGCCACGCCTCAGGTGCTCGAGATCGTCGCTCGCCACCATGAGCGCTGCGACGGCAGCGGCTATCCCTTCGGCCTGAAAGGCAATGAGGTCGGGCTGATGGGGGAGATCGCCGGCATCTGCGACATCTACTGTGCGATGACCCGCGAGCGGCCCTACGGCGAGGCGGCCAGTTCCCAGTCGGCCCTCGATGCGGTGCGTGTCCAGCGGGGCACGCGCTTCTCCGAGAGCACCGTGGATCAGTTCGTCCAGTGCATCGGCCTGTACCCGGTGGGCACGCTGGTCGAACTCAACACCGGCGAGGTCGCGGTGGTCGTCGCCCAGAACCGCATCCGGCGCCTCAAGCCGCGGGTGATGATCCTGCTCGGCCCCGACAAGAAACCCAACCCTTACCCCCATACCCTCGACCTGCTCTACGATCTGCCCTCTGCAACCGGCGAACCCTACGCCATCGTCCGGGCCCTGCCGCCCGGCGCCTATGGCGTCGAGCCTTCCGAGTTCTATCTGGCGTAACGCGCATGGTTTCGCCCTTTGACCGCCATTACAGCTACGTTGTCGATGATGACGTGCTGAAGCGTCTGCTGCTTCGCTATGGCCTCGGCCAGGGCGAGCAGGCGGCGGTCCGGGCTTTCGGGCGCATCGTCGACGCGTCCGACATGGCCCAGGCGCTGCTGGAACGGCTCAACCTTGCCGACGTGGGCATCGCCGATGGCACCGTCGAGCCGGCCCTGCGGGATTTCTGCAAGGATCTGGCGCGTATCTCCGAATGGGATTTCACGCCGGGCTGGCCGGCGGGCCTTGCCGCGCGCTGGGCCGAGTGCTATCTGGCCGGCGCGGTGGCGGAGTTTCCGTTCGTCGCCATCGAGGCGCTCATCGCCCTGTGCCAGCAGCGCCTGTTTGGCGAGCGGGCGATGGTCTATCGGCTGGAACTCGACATCCTCAACGCGCTGGTGCGTCTCGGCTGGTGCCTGGGCGGGCTGCTGTCCGACGTGGCCATCGAGCACGAGCAGTCCTTCCGCCTGTCGGCCGAAGATGGCGACCCGGTGCTGGGGATTCCCAACCGCCGGCGCTTCCTAATGCTGCTCTCCGACCGCCTCGACCGGATCGGCGCCGGGCGCCAGCTCGGGCTGGTGATCGTGCAGGTGGAGTGGGGGCGCTCGGCCGACGTGCTGGCCCTCGACGAGCGCGACCAGCTGCGCCTCGCCCTGTCGGAGGTGATGCGCTCGGTGCTGCGCCCCAGCGACATCCTGTGCGCCCTCGGCGACGACGCCTGGGCCGCGATCCTGCCCGATCTGCACCACCCGGCCCAGGTTTCGCTGGCCGGCCACAAGCTGGTGGATGCCTGCGAGGTGCTGCGTTCCAACAACTTCCCGGCCCTGCGCGGACGCTTCTTTTCCGGCGGTGCGTGGGCGCCCGAGCACGCCGGCGACCCCCTCGGCCTGGAGCAGGCCGCCCGCGCCGCGCTGGTGGTGGCCCGCTCCACCGGCCAGCCCTTCGACGTGTATGGCGGCGAAGTGGTGGTGCGCGCCGAAGACGACGCCAATTTCGAGATGGAAGTCGCCCGGGCGCTCGAAGCCCAGCATTTCCAGCTTTACCTGCAGCCGCAGGTCGAGCTCCCCTCCCGCCGCGTGGTTGGGGCGGAGGCGCTGCTGCGCTGGTCCCGGGCAGATGGCCGCGCCGTGCCACCGCCCGAGATCCTGCGGGTGGTCGAGCGCATCGGGCTGATGCCGGTACTGTCCCGCTGGGCGATCCAGCAGGCAGCGCAGATCCTCGCCGCGCTGGCCACCGCCGGCTGTGGCGTACGGGTGTCGGTGAACATCGTCGCCGAGGATCTACGGGATTCCGAACTGCCGATCTTCATCCGCCAGACCTGCGACACCTGGCGCGTGGCCCCGTCGCGGCTGTGCTTCGAGATCACCGAAGGCGGGCTGGTGTCGGGCGAGGGCATGTCGGTGCGCACCCTGGAGGCGCTGCGCCAGGGCGGCGGCCGGCTGGCGCTGGACGATTTCGGCACCGGCTATTCGTCGATGGATTACCTGCGGCGCCTGCCGGTGAGCGAGGTCAAGCTCGACAAATCCTTCGTCGAGCGCATCACCACGTCGGACAACGACCGGGCGATCGTCGAGCTGATGGTGCGCATCGCCCACACCTTCGGGCTGGAGGTGGTGGCCGAAGGGGTCGAGACGGCCGAGACCGAGGCGGTCCTGCTGGAGATGGGCTGCAACTGCGCCCAGGGATACCGCTACGCGCCGGCGATGTCGGTGGAGGACTTCGTGGCCTGGTGGAAGACGTCCGGCGACGTGGCCGCTCACTCCGCCTGACGGCGGCGCTTGCGGGGCGTCTCGGCTTCGGCAGGCGGTGCTTCGTCGGCCTTGGCGTGGCCCTCGTCGGCGGATTCGCCCTCAGCACCAGCTTTCTTTTCCCCTTCGTCGCCCCCTTCGCCCTTGGCGTGCTTCGCCTTGGCCGTCTTGGTGGCGCCCGGCGGCGGAGGCGGGGGAAGCTGCGGCGCGACTTCGGCGATCTTGTTCTCGGCCATGTAGTCGTTCATTTCCTTCCAGCCGGCAAAAACAGCCGCCCGCTGGGCGGTCGGGTTGAGGGTGAAGCAGTCCTCGATGGCGCGCCCGGCATGCCGGCAGGCGCTGCCCACGGCCTTGCCGTCCGCCTCCGCCTGGGCCTCGGTCTTGGCTGGGTCGGGTATGCCGAGGCGATCGCAGCCGGTAAGGGCGACGGTGGCAATCACGAGTCCGAAAACAAGGGGCAGGGCGGGTCGGGTCATGGCGGGAGGGGCGATCAATGGGCGCTGCAAGGTCAACGGCGCCCTGGGGGCGGACTTGAACATTCGCTTGCAAGTTGCCATCGAGATGCCCGGGACGGGCTTTATAATCCGCTGTTGTTCCGATTTATCCCCTGACACGACTCCCATGATCAAATTCAGCCGTACCGCCCTGTGCGCAGCCATCGCCGGTCTGTGCGTCAATGCCGCCGTCGCCGCCCCGAAGAAGCCCGCCGCCAAGGCCGAGGCGCCCAAGGCCGCGGCCGTTGCCGACGTCGCGGCAACCGAGATCGAGCTGGTCCATAGCCTCGGCGCCGACAAGGGCGCGCAGCTTCAAAAGCTGGTTGACCGCTACAACGCCGGCAACCCGAACGGCCCGAAGGTCGTCATCCACGACCGCGCCTGGAACGCCGGTGCCACGCCGCACCTGATGATCCTCGGCGAGCGCGACCTGCCCGCCTTCCTGTCCGGCCCGCAGCGTTATCGTCCGCTCTACCAGGTCATGAAGGAAGCCGGCGTTGCGATGGAAACCCTGCGCGCGCCAGCGATGATGACCCCGACTCCGCTCGACGCACAGAAACGCCTGATCGCGCTGCCGGTGGCCCTGTCCACCCCGGTCATGTTCTACAACAAGGACGCGTTCACGGCCGCCGGCCTTGATCCGGAAGTCCCGCCGAAGACCTGGCAGGAACTCCAGGCCGCCCTCGGCAAGGTTGTCGCCAACGGCCAGGCCTGCCCCTACACCACCACCCAGCCGGCCTGGATCCTCGTCGAGAACATGAGCGCCTGGCACAACGAGCCGGTCGTGACCGAGGGCAAGAAGACCTCCCTCGCCATCAACGGCATGCTCGAGGTCAAGCACGTGGCGATGCTCTCGTCCTGGTACAAGGCCCGTTACCTGCAACTCTTCGGTCGTGACGAAGAGGCCATCGAGCACTTCTCGAACGGCGAGTGCGCGGTGCTGACCGCCGCCTCCGGCGTCTGGCCGACCCTGCAGCGTCAGGTCAATTTCAAGGTCGGCGTTGCCACGCTGCCCTACCACGAGGAATACTACGGCGCGCCCCAGAATACCCTCGCCGACGGCCCCGCCATGTGGGTTGCCGCCGGCAAGAAGCCCGCCGAATACAAGGCCGTCGCCCGCTTCGTCAATTTCTGGCTGACTGGTGAAAGCCAGGTCGAATGGCAGCGTAACGCCGGTTACCTGCCCCTCAACCGCGCGGGCCTGCTGGCTTCCGAAAGCCGCCTGCTGGCTGCCGATCTGGTCAATATTCATGTTGGCGTGAAGCAGCTCACCAACAAGCCGGTGACGGCCGCCTCCAAGGCCAGCTCCTACCCGCAGCGTGCCGCTGTGCGCCGCATCATCGAGGAAGAGCTGGAATCCGTGTGGGAAGACCGCAAGCCGTCCAAGCTTGCCCTCGACACCGCCGTGGCCCGCTCGCGCACCGTCGACTGAGCGTCTGTCCGGCATGTCCGACTGGGGTTGGCCCGGCCTGATCGCCCACCGCTGCGGCGGGGCGCTCGCGCCGGAAAACACCCTGGCCGGGCTTGGCATTGCCGCCCGGCTGAGGTGTGTCGCGGTCGAGTTCGACGTGATGCTCTCGGCCGACGGCGTGCCGCTCCTGATCCACGACGAAACCCTCGACCGCACCGCCGGCGTGCCGGGCAGCGTGGCCGAAATGCCCGCCGCGGCGCTGCTCGCCACCGATGTGGGCGGCGTGTTTCATCCGGCGTTTCGCGGTGAGACCATTCCCTGTCTGATCGACGCCCTGGCGAGTTGCCGGGCGCTGGGGCTTGCGGCCAATCTGGAGATCAAGCCCGCGGCGGGTGTCGAGATCGAGACGGGCAGGGTGGTGGGCGAGTTGCTTGCCGCGATGGCGCCGGCGCAGCGCCCCGTGCTCCTGCTCTCGTCCTTCTCGCCAGATGCGCTCCGGATCGCGGCCGGCTGCGTGGCCGAGATTCCCCGCGCCTTTCTCGTCGAAGCCTTCGACGACGCGGCCATCGACACCGCACTGGCCCTTGGCTGCCAGGCCCTCAACGTCTCCCGGCAGGGGCTTTCCGAAGCGCGTGTGGCGGCCATCCGTAAGGCCGGCCTGCGCTGCCTTGTGTACACCGTCAATCAGCCCGATGAAGCCCGCCGGCTTGCGACGTGGGGCGTGGATGGCGTGTTTTCCGACCGCCCCGATCTATTGCTTCCGGTTTCAGCCTGCCAGAATCCGGCCTGATCGGCCTTGATCCGGTCGGCTTGACTCGATGGCAGCATCGCCCCTAACATCGCGTTTTTCCTATTCCGGGCAGTGCCTTGTCTCTCTCGCAGCTCTACGCGCCGATCGCCGAAGACATGAAGGCGCTCGATGCCGTCATCCGGGATCGTCTCTACTCCGACGTCGTTCTCATCCGCCAGGTTGCCGAATACATCATCGGCAGCGGAGGCAAGCGCCTGCGTCCGGCCATGGTGTTGTTCACCGCTGGCGCCGCCGGATATCAGGGTAGCAACCACCGCGAGCTCGCGGCGGTTGTCGAGTTCATCCACACCGCCACGCTGCTCCACGACGACGTGGTCGATGAGTCCGACCTGCGCCGCGGCAACAAGACGGCCAATGCCATGTTCGGCAACGCCGCCTCGGTGCTGGTGGGCGATTTCCTCTATTCCCGTGCCTTCCAGATGATGGTCGGCGTCCAGAACATGCGCGTGATGCAGGTTCTGGCTGACGCCACCAACGTGATCGCCGAAGGCGAGGTGCTGCAGCTCCTCAACTGCCACAACGCGGATGTCGAGGTGGAAGACTACCTGCGCGTGATCCGCTACAAGACCGCCAAGCTCTTTGAAGCCGCTGCGCGTCTCGGCGCGATCCTCGGCGGCCTGTCCGCCGAGAAGGAAGAGCAGGTCGCTGCCTTTGGCATGCACATCGGTACGGCTTTCCAGCTGATCGACGACGTGCTCGACTATTCCGGCGACGAGGCCGACACCGGCAAGCACATCGGTGACGACCTCGCCGAAGGCAAGCCCACGCTGCCGCTGATCCACGTGATGAAGCACGGAAGCCCGGAACACGCCGCCTGCGTGCGCACGGCCATCGAAAACGGCGGCCGCGACGATTTCGCCGCTGTCCTCGCGGCGATCCGTGCAAGCGGCGCCATCGAGGCCACCCGCAAGGTGGCCGAAGCCGAAGCCCAGCTGGCCCTGGATGCCCTTGAAGCGTTGCCCCCTTCCGTTTTCAAGGACTCCTTGGTAGAATTGTCAAAGTTCGCAGTCGCACGGAAATATTGATGTTCGGCAGCTGTACGCCGGATTTCGATGTGAAGTGTGGCTGTTTTGTTTTAGCGTTGGTGATGTTGCCAACGAGCAGTAAAAGCGTCGGGGAATAGCTCAGCCTGGTAGAGCACTGCGTTCGGGACGCAGGGGCCGGAGGTTCGAATCCTCTTTCCCCGACCAAAAATACTGTTACGAATCAATGAGCTGTGATTCGTGATGCGGTCAAATGGAGCAAAATCCGAGAGGGTTTGCTCCATTTTTGCGTTCACTCGCGGTTTTTTTGCGAACTCCGATAGTCGCCCTTACGGCAGTCCATTCTCAAGGCATCGACCCTGCGCGATACGCGATTCATTGGGGGGCGACGCCCGTCGTTGCGCCCGTGGTCGTCCTGATTCGATCTCCACAAATCGTCATCGACTGGGCTGACGTCACGCGGTATTGCCGTCACACGACAAGGCGAGAGGACGCCGTGGGCAGGCGTCTCGTCCAGGCCGCCTGGTGCGGCATCAAGACAAGCGGCGCGTCGTTCCCGTCGATCGCGCCGCTTGAGTGAGCCGCGTCGGGTTACCGCGGTGGAACAGGGCCTGTCGAGTCGCGAGTCGTCTCGCCCGCAAGCCCGTTTGCCGCAGATCTGGCGCTTAGTGGCCGAAGCTGTCTGCGTCGAACATGCCCGGATCGGGGCGGTCGAGGCAGTCGAGGATGGCCATGTCGTCGGCGCTGAGGGCAAAGTCGAAGACGTTGAGGTTCTCGGCCATCCGCTGAGGATTTGACGACTTGGTTGCGGTCGCAAAGCCCTGTTGGACGGCCCAGCGCAGCACGATCTGCGCCGGCGTGCGGCCGTGGGAGGCGGCAATGGCGGCGATGGCGGGGTCTTTCAGCATCTCCGAACCAAAGCCCAGCGGCCGCCACGATTCGGTGACGATGCCCTTGGCGCGGTGGATGGCGACGAGGTCGTCGCGGCGGTGGTAGGGGTCGAGCTGGATCTGGTTGAGATGCGGCACGAGACCCAGACGGAACAACCGCTCCAGGTGCGCCGGCTTGAAGTTGGAGGTGCCCACCGCGCGTACCAGGCCTTCATCCAGCAGCCGCAGCAGGCCCAGGTAGGCTTCGACGAAGCGGTCCTGGTCCGGGTTCGGCCAGTGGATCAGCAGCAGGTCGATGTAATCCAGGCCGAGCCGGTCGAGGCTGGCGAGGCAGGCCTCGCGGGCGCCCTCGAAGCCGTGCCACTTGCGGTTGAACTTGGTGGTGACGAACACATCCTCGCGCTTGACGGACGCGCGGCGGATGCCTTCGCCTACGCCGCGTTCGTTCTCGTAGTTCTCGGCGGTGTCGATGGCGCGATAGCCCATGTCGAGGGCGGCGGCTACGGCAATGGCGGCCTCGGCGTCGTTCATCGGCCAGGTGCCGAGGCCTAGCTGGGGCATCTCGACGCCGTTGGCGAGCTTGAGGGTGGGGGCGAGTGTTTGGCTCATGGGTCTGTTCTCCTGGGTGTTGTGGGTATTCTCGTTGAGGCTACGGCGCGCTACTCCGCCCGTGGCTGGCCAGATGCTCGGCGCGAGATTTCTGCCTGTCCAATACTGTTTGAGTCTGCTTTCATACCGTAACGGTATGAAGACGTGCGCCGCGCTGTGGCGCCCAGCACTTTCGCTCAGGCGCGCCGCTTCATGGATTGTGGGTTACGGAAGGCGTCGAGCCGCTCGGCCTGCAGCTTGCGGGCCACGGCCAGGTTCTTCTCCTTCACGTGGCCGAAGCCGCGGATCTCGTCCGGCACGCTGGCGAGGGCGACCGCCGCTGCGTGGTTGCTGGGCGAGAGCTTGGTGACGATCTCGTCGAGGGTCTTGATGTACTCGTCGATCAGGTCACGCTCGGTGCGGCGCTCCTCGGTCTTGCCGAACAGATCCAGCGCACCGCCACGCAGCTTCTTCAGCCCGGCCAGACGCTGGAAGGCCTTGAACATCCACTGGCCGTACTGCTTCTTCTGCAGGTGGCCGGTCTTCGGGTCGCGGTCGGCCAGCAGCGGCGGCGCCAGGTTGTACTTGACCGTGTAGCCGTGCTTGAACTGCGCGTCGAGCTGGGCCAGGAAGGCCGGATCGGTGTGCAGGCGGGCGACTTCGTACTCGTCCTTGTAGGCCATCAGCTTGTACAGGTAGCGGGCGGCCGCCTCGGAGAGCGCGCTGCCCGGCAGCACGCGCTGCTCGGCGGCGACGACGCGCTTGATCACGTCCGCGTAACGCTTGGCGTACGCCTCGTCCTGGAAGGCGATCAGCTCGGGCACGCGCACCTCGAGCAGGCGCTTCACCTCGCCCTGGGCACCCACCGCGTCGACGATCGCCCGGGCGGCGGCCGACAGCTGCGGCTGCGGGTTGAGGGTGAAGACCCCGGCGCCGGTCTGGCGGGCGATCTCGGCCTCAACGAAGGCCCGATCCACCACCGTCATGCGGCCCCAGCGGAAGGCCGCGAGGCTCTGCTCGACCCCCACGCCGGAATTCTTGATGGCCTGCTCGATCGACTCCGCCTTCAGCGGAATGGTGCCCGCCTGGAAGGCCACCCCCACCATGAAGTTGTTGGTCGCCATCGCATCGCCAAACAGCCCCTCGGCCATCGCCTGACCGTCCAGGAAGACGTTGTCCTCCTTGCGCGTCACGCGGTCGATGCCCGCGGTGAGCGCTGCCACCGCCGGGAAAGGATT
>JAKLLO010000036.1 GCA_023150095.1 Zoogloea sp.
ACCGGCATCGGCTTTCCGCCCGAAGACATCATCTTCGACCCGAACATCTTCGCCATCGCCACCGGCATCGAGGAACACGACAACTACGCCGTGGACTTCATCAACGCCGTGGCGTGGATCAAGGCCAACCTGCCCTACGCAAAGATCAGCGGCGGGGTCTCCAACGTGAGCTTCAGCTTCCGCGGCAACGACCCGGTGCGCGAGGCCATCCACACCGTCTTCCTGTACCACGCCATCAAGGCCGGCATGAGCATGGGCATCGTCAATGCCGGCATGCTGGGCGTCTACGACGACCTGGAGCCCGAGCTGCGCGCCAAGGTCGAGGACGTGGTGCTCAACCGCCACCCCGGAGCCGGCGAGGCGCTGGTGGAGTTCGCCCAGACGGTGAAGGAAGGCAAGGCCAAGGATTCCGGCCCGGATCTCTCCTGGCGCGAGCAGCCCGTCGAGGCGCGCCTCAGCCACGCGCTGGTCAAGGGCATCACCGATTTCGTGGTGGCCGACACCGAGGAAGTGCGCGCCAAGCTCGAAGCCGAAGGCAAGCCGCCGCTCTCCGTGATCGAAGGCCCGCTGATGGCCGGCATGAACGTGGTGGGCGACCTCTTTGGCGCCGGCAAGATGTTCCTCCCGCAGGTGGTCAAGTCGGCCCGGGTGATGAAGCAGGCCGTGGCCCACCTCATCCCCTACATCGAGGCCGAGAAGCTGCGCACCGGCGCCACCAGCAAGGGCAAGATCGTCATCGCCACCGTGAAGGGCGACGTGCACGACATCGGCAAGAACATCGTCGGCGTGGTGCTGGGCTGCAACGGCTACGACGTGGTGGACCTGGGTGTGATGGTGTCCTGCGACAAGATCCTCCACGCCGCCCGCGAGCACGGCGCCCAGGCCATCGGCCTGTCCGGCCTCATCACGCCGTCGCTCGAAGAGATGAGCCACGTGGCCACCGAGATGCAGCGCCAGGGTTTTGCCGACGGCCAGTCGATTCCGCTGCTGATCGGCGGCGCCACCACCAGCCGCGCCCACACGGCCATCAAGATCGCCCCGCATTACAGCGGGCCGGTGATCTACGTGCCCGATGCGTCCCGCGCGGTGGGCGTGGTCACCAGCCTGCTCTCCGAAGGCCAGCGTGACGGCTACGCCGCCGAGGTGGCCGCCGACTACGAGAAGATCCGCGCCCAGCACGCCGGCAAGAAGGGCGTCGCGATGGTCAAGCTCGACGCGGCCCGCGCCAACGCCTTCCGGTGGAACCTCGACCCGGCCTACACGCCGGTCAAGCCCGCCCAGCTCGGCATCCAGGCCTTTGACATCGACCTCGCCGAGCTCGTCGATTTCATCGACTGGGGCCCGTTCTTCCAGACCTGGGATCTGGCCGGCAGCTACCCGAAGATCCTCGACGACGAGATCGTCGGCGAGACCGCCCGTGAGCTCAAATCCGACGCCGAGGTGATGCTCGCCCGGATGGTCGCCGAACAGGACACCAACCCGTGGATCAAGGCCCGCGGCGTGATCGGCCTGTTCCCCGCCAACGCGGTGGGCGACGACATCGAGATCTACGCCGACGAATCCCGCAGCAACGTGCTGATGACCTGGCACGGCCTGCGCCAGCAGCACGAACGCCCCGCCGGCAAGCCCAACTACTGCCTGGCGGATTTCGTCGCCGGCAAGGAAAGCGGCGTGGCCGACTACGTGGGCGCCTTTGCAGTCACCGCCGGCCTCGGCATCGAGGGCCGCCTCGCCGCCTATGAGCGCACCCACGACGACTACCACGCGATCATGCTCAAGGCGCTCGCCGACCGCTTCGCCGAAGCCGCAGCCGAATGGCTGCACACCCGCGTGCGCAAGGAATTCTGGGCCTACGCGCCGGCCGAAACCTACAGCAACGAAGAGCTCATCAAGGAAGCCTACCAGGGCATCCGCCCGGCGCCCGGCTACCCGGCCTGCCCCGATCACACCGTGAAGGGCGAGCTCTTCAAGCTGCTCGACGTGCCCGCCAACACCGGCATGAGCCTCACGGAGAGCTTCGCGATGACCCCGGCGGCAGCGGTCAGTGGCTTCTACTTCGCCCACCCGGACAGCCACTATTTTGCGGTCAGCAAGATCGGCCGCGACCAACTGGAAGATTGGGCGAAGCGCACCGGCATGACGGTGGCTGAAGCGGAGAAGTGGCTGGCGCCGCTGCTGTAAGCGATCGACCAGAGTCCGGGGATTCGACCATGAGCACGGATACGTCGTACTACGTGTATGCCTTGAAAGACCCCCGGCAGTCGCCGGCCCTGCCGTTCTACATCGGCAAGGGCACCGGCACGCGCGCCCACGACCATCTGGTCAATCCCGACGATTCGCTCAAGGGCCAGCGGATCAAGGAGATCGAAGCCGCGGGGGTCAAAGTGCTGGTCGTCCGGCTCGTGGATGCGTTGACCGAGGCGCAGGCGCTCAAGATCGAGGCTGAGCTCATTGCCGCGTTCGGAACGCTTGAAACCGGCGGGCTGCTCACCAATGCCGTCATGCCAACCGGGCTTGCCCGCAAGAGCCGGCCGGCCGTGGTGGTGCCCGCGGGTGTCCGGGAGAAGGCCCAGATCGGCCTGGCGCTACTCAAGGATGCGGTGCTCGAACTGGCCAAGGCCAACCCGCAGGGCATCTCCAACTCCGACGCCGCCAGCCTGCTGGGTTTGCGCAGCGACTATGGCGGCGGCTCGAAGGATTACCTCTCGTACAGCGTGATCGGACTGCTGATGCGCGACGGCAAGCTCGCGCGCACGCAAACGGGTCGCAAGCACATAGCGAAAGTCGATTGAGTGGGTTTTCCACCTCTGCGCTGATCGCCGCTGTATTTGATCGTCGTAAATAACATCGGGTATGATGAATGGCTTAATTCATTGCTGGTTTTATTTATATATGTTTTGCTTGCGTAACTTGCTGGTTGTTCTGGTTGCCAGCCTGATTTCGGTTGTCGCGCTGGCTGATCCGCTGTCTCAAACCAAGCACCAGCGGATCATGGGGCTAGCAGCCGAGCAGGGTCAGAACTCGGTGACTGTGGTCAGCATTGAGGAGGCCAATAATGCGCTCGCCACGATGCTGATGGTCGGCGCCCTCAATTCCGGCGTTCCCTCAGGGAATTCCGGTGTCGTGCGGCAGTTTTTTGAGGGCAAATTTAACGTGAAGGTCTTGGGGGTTGTCGGCGACGATGACGCCCTGACTGCAGCAACAGTTGCCCGGGCGTTGGAGGACGTCAAGGGTAAGGCTGTGTCCGACGTGTCTTTGCTCGTGGTGCTGGACGATGAGGCGCAGCGCAGTCGTCTTGCAGACCTGGCTGCAGCCGCAGGCGTTCGACTCGTGCTCGCGCCGCTGCAGCGTTAGTGCTCGCGATGCCGCCTGCCTTTACCGCCCGAACGTCGCCCGCACCACTTCCAGCAGCGCGTCGGCCACGTCGGCGTCGTCGGTGAGGCTTTCCACCAGTGCTGAGCGGCAGGCTTCGATGGGGTCGAGGCCGACCTTCACCAGCTTGGCCGCGTACACCAGCAGACGGGTGGACACCACTTCTTCCAGATCCACGTCCTTCAGGCTGCGCAGGCGGGCGGCGATGGAGACGAGCTGCTTGGCCAGCATCGGGTCGCAGGCGGCTTCGCCCAGCAGGATGGATTCTTCCCGCGCCGCGCTGGGAAACTCGAAGCGCAGGCTGATGAAACGCTGGCGGGTGGACGGCTTGAGGCCCTTCAGGAAGTTCTGGTAGCCCGGGTTGTAGGACATCACCAGCATGAAGTTGTCGGGCGCGTGGAGGAGTTCGCCGGTGCGCTCGATGGGCAGCACGCGGCGGTCGTCGGCCAGCGGGTGGATCACCACCGTGGTGTCGCGGCGGGCTTCGACCACTTCGTCCAGATAGCAGATGCCGCCTTCGCGCACCGCGCGGGTCAGCGGGCCGTCGCACCACACCGTCTGGCCGTCGCCCAGCAGGTGGCGGCCGACCAGATCGGCGGCGGTGAGGTCGTCGTGGCAGGCCACGGTGTACAGCGGCAGCCCAAGCCGCGCCGCCATGTGGGCGACGAAGCGGGTCTTGCCCACGCCGGTGGGGCCCTTGATGATCAGGGGCAGGCGGTTTTTCCAGGCCTGCTCGAAGACTTCCACTTCGTTGCCGGCGGCTTCGTAGAACGGGATGTTGGTGGTCATCGGGGCATTCATGGGATGGCGATCCAGTAGGCGACGGCGATCAGCGTCGAGACGAGCAGCAGCCAGCCGAGCAGCAGGCCGCGCCAGAAGAATTTGACCCCACGCAGGCCCATGAAGTCGAGCACCACGAGGCGGCCCTTGATGAAGCTGATGGTGAGCAGCGCGGCCATCGCGGCCGTTCCGGCGGCGCCGCGCTCGCCGATCTCGAAGGTGGCGATGGTGGCGGCGAGCAGCACGACCAGCGCGATGTTGAGGTGTCGGGTGTTCATCGTGATCCCTCAGCGCATCACATAAACCAGCGGGAACAGCACGATCCACACCAGATCGACCATGTGCCAGTAGGCCGCGCCGGATTCGATGCCGTTCATGTTGTCCGGGCCGTAGTCGCTCTGGCGGGTCTTCCACCACAGGGCGGTGAGGATCACCAGCCCGAGGATGACATGCATGAAGTGGAAGAAGGTGAGCGACAGGTAGAACATGTAGAAGGTGTTGGTGGACAGGTTGATGCCGGCGCCAAATTTCGCCGCGTACTCGAAGCCCTTCACCACCAGGAAGCCGCCGCCGCAGGCGATGCCGGCGACGAGCCAGCGGGCGCCGGTCTGCGAGCGGGCCCGCCCGACCGCCTCGACCGCGCGGGCCACGCACCAGCTGCCGGTGATCAGCAGCACCGTGTTCACCGCGCCGGCCTGGCGGTCGAGCGTCTCCTGCATGGTGTTGAAGAGCTCGACATTGTGGGCGCGCCCGAAGGCGTAGGCGGCAAAGAAGACGCCAAAGGCGAGCAGCTCGGCCAGGATGAAGAACCAGATCGCCAGGTCACCGGGCGGTGCGCTGGCCGGGTGGCTGGAATGCTGGGTGGGAGCGGTGGTGTCCATTCCCCCGAGTATCGGCGGGCCGCCGATGGCAAACCTTGATCTGAACCAAGTGTCAGCCCTTGTGGCAGGCCCGCCGCGCGTATTCAGATTGGCGAAAGACTTTCGGGATATTATTACTTTAGATATAAAAAAACGGGCGGGGGAGGGGTATGCGGATTCTGGTGGTGGATGATTCCCGGACCATCACGGCGGTGTTCGGCGCGCGGCTCGTCGAGATCGGCCACGAGGTCGTCATCGCCGAGAACGGGCAGATCGCCGTCGAGCGTTTTCAGGTGTCGGCGCCGGATCTGGTGCTAATGGACATCGAGATGCCGGTGATGAACGGCTTCGAGGCCGCCAAGCAGATCCGCGCCGTCGAGGCTACCCAGGAATGGGCATGGACGCCAATCATCTTCCTCACCGCCTCCGACACCCCGGAGCACCTGATCACCGCCATCGAGGCCGGCGGTGACGACTTCATCCCCAAGTCGGCGCCCGAGGGCGTGGTGCAGGCCAAGATGAAGGCCATGGCGCGCATCGCCAGCCTGCGCGCCGAACTCTCCCTCGCCAACCGCAAGCTCGCCGCCCAGGCCAGCCAGGACGGGCTGACCGGCCTCGTCAACCGCCGCTACATGGATCTGCGCCTCGACCAGCAGTGGAGCGAGGCGATCCGCTGCGGGGCGCCCTTCGGGCTGCTGATGATGGACGTGGACCACTTCAAGCAGTTCAACGACCACTACGGCCACCTGGCCGGCGACGACTGCCTGCGCGCGATCGCCGCGACGCTGCTGAAGATGGTCGAGGAGGTCAACGCCCGCCGCATGGCCCGCGATGCCTTCGTGGCCCGCTACGGGGGCGAGGAGTTCGCGATGATGCTGCCCCGCTGCGCTGGCGAGGCCGTCGCCGAGATCGCCCGCGCCACCGTCGATGCGGTGCGCCGGCAGGGGATTCCCCACGCCCGCAACGCGGAGTGGGGGGTGATCACGCTGTCGGTGGGCGGCGCTCACATGAGCCGCGCCGAAGGCGCCCTGTCGCCGCTGTTCCGGCGTGCCGACGCAAACCTCTACGGCGCCAAGAAGAATGGTCGCAACCGGGTCGAGGTGGGTTGAGCTTGCTCAGTAGATGAGGGGGATCAGCTTGCGGACGCGCCGCTGGTAATCGGCATAGGCCGGAAAGCGCTCCATCAGCCAGACCTCCTCACGCCGCGACTTGATGTCGAAGAACACCAGCAGCAGCACGGCCCACAGCAGGGTGAGCCAGCCCTGGGCGATCAGCGCCCAGCCGAAGGCCGCCAGGATCAGCCCGCTGTAGATCGGGTGGCGGACCCAGCCGTAGGGGCCGGTCTCCACCAGCCGGCAGTCATCCCGTGGATGGGGCAGGGGCGTGAGGTTGCGGCCCAGGCGCAGCACGGCCGCAGCGCAGATCGTGACGCCCAGCGCAAGCAGCATCGCGCCGATGGCGAGGCCAGGAAACGCCATAATCCGCGGCCAGGCCGGCAGGCCCGGAAGCGACGCTGGCCCGAAGGCGATCAGCGTAAAGATGCCGCCCTGGGCGACGACATACCATTCGCCGCGGGGGCCTTTCCACCAGGGCGCGCCGGGCTTCTTCATGGCTGGCGCCCGGAGCGTGCGCCGGCTATCCGATCCGCCGGTTGGCGAATGCCTTCTGCCGTGGCCCGTTCGCCGGCCCTCTGCGTGCTTGCCACCACGTGCGATCCCCGTTCGACGGCCGGGATGCCGTCGCCAGCCGCCATTCTAGGCTTCCTGGCGGCGGGGCGGGCGGATACCGCCGGCCCGCGGGGCGTTTCAGCCCACCACGAAGCCCGGCACGTCGATGCGCACCGCAGGGCGGTCGAGCACCACCGCGACGCTGCTGGCGAAGCTCCGCGCCCATTCGCCGCCCTGGGCAAAGCGCTGCTCGCCGCCGTACTTGGCGACGTTGAGGATCACGTCGAGCATCAGCACCTTGCCCACCGGGTTGCTCGGCGTGCATTCGAGCTCGTCGAACTCATCGTGGAGCCAGTCCTGGGCGCTGGCCTTGGTGAGATTGGCCACGTCGGCGGCGTGCACATGAAATTCGTATTCCCGGTCTGCCCGGAACACGACGGTGACGGTGTACATTCGGGTCTCCTCGTTATTTTTCCACCCTGATTGACGCATTTTTCGGTGGGCCGGCGGCAAGATCAAGTAACCGATTGTTATCATCCCCGCCTGGCCTGCACCCTCCCTTCCGCTTCCCTGTTCCGCCCATGACCGAATCCCCCTGGCGTGCCCTCGCCAACCGCCGCATGCTGATCTGCGTGCTCACCGGTTTCTCGTCGGGCCTGCCGCTGTACCTGCTGCTCAACCTGGTTCCGGCGTGGCTGAAGACCGAGGGGCTATCACTCAAGGCGATCGGTGCGTTCGCACTCATCCAGTTTCCGTATACCTGGAAGTTCGTCTGGTCGCCCTTTCTGGATCGCTTCGCGCTGCCCCTGCTGGGCCGGCGGCGGGGCTGGATGGCGCTCACGATGCTGCTCCTGCTGGCGGCGGTGGCGTGGCTCGGCACTCTGTCGCCCACCCATGAGCTCGGGCTGGTGATCGGCCTCACCGCGCTGATCGCCTTCCTGTCGGCCACCCTTGACATCGTCCTCGATGCCTACCGGCGCGAGCTGCTGCCCGAGATCGAGCTGGGCATCGGCAACGCGATCCACGTGAATGCCTACAAGCTCGCCGGGCTGGTGCCGGGCAGCCTGTCGCTGGTGCTGGCCGATCACCTGCCGTGGTCGCAGGTGTTCCTGATCACCGCGCTGTTCATGGCGCCGGGGCTGGTGATGACGCTGTTGGTGAAGGAGCCCGCCGCCGCCCGGGGCGCCCCGCGCACCCTGCGCGATGCGGTGGTCGAGCCCTTCCGCGAGTTCTTCGGCCGCCACGGCGTGCGTTCGGCGCTGGTGGTGCTGGGCTTCATCTTTCTCTACAAGCTGGGCGATTCGCTGTGCACCGCGCTGGCCACGCCCTTCTACCTGGACATGGGTTTCTCGAAGACCGAGATCGGCCTCGTCGCCAAGAACGCCGGCCTGTGGCCCAGCGTGATCGGCGGCATCCTGGGCGGGCTGTGGATGGTCAAGCTGGGCATCAACCGCGCCCTGTGGGTGTTCGGCGTGGTGCAGTGGCTGGCGATCTTCGGCTTTGCGTGGCTGGCCTGGCTCGGCCCGGCCGAGGCCGACGCCGGCCGCCTCGGCGTGCTGGCCGCGGTGATCGGGCTGGAGGCGCTGGGCGTGGGCCTCGGCACCACGGCCTTCGTGGCCTACATGGCGCGCACCACCCATCCGGCCTACACGGCCACCCAGCTGGCGCTATTCACCAGCCTGATGGCGGTGCCGCGCACCTTCATCAACGCCTCGGCGGGCTGGCTGGTGGAATACTTCGGCTGGTTCGATTTTTTCCTGCTGTGCGGCGTGCTGGCGGTGCCTGGCATGCTGCTGCTGTTCAAGGTGGCGCCGTGGCGCGAGACGCCCGCGGCCGTCGCCTGACCTTTCTGCGATTCCCATCATGACGCCCCTCGAATCCGCCGCCCGAACCCTGTGCGACACCCTAGCCCCGATGTGCTTCGCCGCGCCGGTCAGCCATGTGTACAACCCCCTCGACTACGCCTGGGCGCCGGGCGCGCTGTACCTGCAGCGCTTTGGTCAGGGCAAGAAGAAGGTGATCTTCGTGGGCATGAACCCCGGCCCCTTCGGCATGGTGCAGACCGGCGTGCCCTTCGGCGAGATCGCCGCGGTGCGCGACTGGATGGGCATCGAGGCGGCCGTGAGCAAACCTGCGGTCGAGAACCCCAAGCGGCCCATCGAGGGTTTCGCCTGCCCGCGCTCCGAGGTGAGCGGGCGGCGCCTGTGGGGGCTGTTTGCCGAGCGCTTCGGCAGTGCCGAGGCCTTCTTTGCCGATCACTTCGTGGCCAACTACTGCCCGCTGGCCTTCTTCGACAACGGCCGCAACGTGACGCCCGACAAGCTGCCGGCCGCCGAACAGGGCCCGCTGCTGGCGGCCTGCGACGCGCACCTGCGCCGCGTGGCCGAGGCGCTTGAGCCCGACTGGGTGATCGGTGTGGGCGCCTGGGCCGAACAGCGCGCCCGCGAAGCGCTGGGCGGGGTGCCGCTGAAGTTTGGCCGCGTGCTCCACCCCAGCCCCGCCAGCCCGGCGGCCAACCGCGGCTGGAGCGAGGCGGCGACGAAGCAGCTGGTGGCGCTGGGCATCTGGGATTGATCGTCCAGGCGGGCGATTGCAGTTCCGAACTGCGCGATTGGTGCTTTTTGCAGCATCGATGCACTTATTAAGTGCATACCCGAAGAAAAAAGCAGCACCCACGCAGTTCTGAACTCGAGCATTGCTGCTTCAAGCAGCTTCGACGCAGTTGTTTACAGCAATCGCGATGCTTTTTGCACCAATGGTGCAGTGCTGAACTGCGGCGGTGCTGCAAAAAGCATCGCCCGCGCAGTTTTGTGCCGGGCGAGCGATGGTTGGATCGTTGCTGGCGATCAGCGGCGGCGGCTGCCGCCGCCGAGGATCGAGCCCAGCACGCCGCGGACGATCTCGCGGCCGATGGCCGAGCCCACCGAGCGCACGGCGCTGCGGGCGGCCTGTTCGGCGAGGCCCGGATGGCGACCGCCGCGGGGGCCGGTGGTGCCGAACAGGATGCTGCCGAGCCCGCCGAGCAGCCCGCCACCTTCTTCTTCCTGCGCGGCCGGGGCGCCCGCGGGGGCGGTGCCACCGCCATTGCCGGCCGGGGCCGCGCCGCCGCGGAGCTTCTCGAAGGCCGATTCGCGGTCGACGATCTCCTCGTAGTGCCCGTAGATCACCGAGCCCTCGATGGCGGCCTTGCGTTCGGCGGCGCTGAGCGGCCCGAGGCGGGAGCCCGGGGCGATGATGAAGCAGCGCTCCACCATGTGCGGGCGGCCCTTCTCGTCGAGGAAGGAGATCAGCGCCTCGCCCACGCCCAGCTCGGTGATGACCGTGGCGGCGTCGAACTCGGGGTTGGCGCGCATGGTCTCGGCGGCGGTCTTGACGGCCTTCTGGTCGCGCGGGGTGAAGGCGCGCAGGGCGTGCTGGACGCGGTTGCCGAGCTGGCCGAGCACGCTCTCGGGCACGTCCAGCGGGTTCTGGGTGACGAAATAGATGCCGACGCCCTTCGAGCGGATCAGCCGCACCACCTGCTCGATCTTCTCGAGCAGGGCCTTGGGCGCCTCGTTGAAGAGCAGGTGGGCTTCGTCGAAGAAAAACACCAGCTTGGGTTTGTCCAGGTCGCCCACTTCCGGCAGCTGCTCGAAGAGCTCGGCGAGCATCCACAGCAGGAAGGTGGAGTACAGCTTGGGCGAGTTGTAGAGCTTGTCGGCGGCGAGGATGTTGATCACGCCACGGCCGTCGGCGTCGGTCTGGATCAGGTCGGCGATGTCAAGCATCGGCTCGCCGAAGAACTTGTCGCCGCCCTGGGCCTCGATGCCCATCAGGCCGCGCTGGATGGCGCCGATGGATGCGGCGGAGATGTTGCCGTATTCGGTGGTGAAGTCCTTGGCGTTGTCGCCCACGTATTGAAGGGTGGCGCGGAGGTCCTTGAGATCGATGATCAGCAGGCCCTGGTCGTCGGCGATCTTGAAGACCAGCTGCAGCACGCCGGCCTGGGTGTCGTTGAGGTTGAGCAGCCGCGCCAGCAGCATCGGGCCCATGTCGGACACCGTGGCCCGCACCGGGTGGCCGGCCTCGCCGAACACGTCCCAGAACACCGCGGTGTTGGCCCGCGGGGTGAATTCGGTGATGCCCAGCGCGGCCAGGCGCTCCTTGAGTTTGGGCGACTCGACGCCGGCCGCGCCGATGCCCGACAGATCGCCCTTCACGTCGGCCATGAACACCGGCACGCCGATGCTGGCAAAGGATTCGGCCATCTTCTGCAGGCTCACCGTCTTGCCGGTGCCGGTGGCGCCGGTGATCAGTCCGTGGCGGTTGGCAAGCTGGGGCAGCAGGGCAATTTCCTTGTCCTTGGACTTGGCGATGATGAGGGGCTCGGTCATGGAATCCTCCGGGTGGGCGAAAAGGGATCAGCCGGCAATTATCGGCCAACTGCCCGCAACGGGCATGAAATCTGCCCTCGCGCGTCAAAAAATGATTGGCAAATTGATCCGCGGCAAGCGCGGGCTGCGCGAATTTCGGGCGGCGGGGTAAAATCGCGTTTTTTCGTCGCACACCAAGGACACAGAATCATGGCGGGTCATTCCAAGTGGGCCAATATCCAGCACCGCAAGGGCCGGCAGGATGAAAAGCGCGGTCGGGTCTTCTCCCGGCTGGCCAAGGAAATCACGGTTGCTGCGCGCATGGGTGGAGGCGACGCCGCCTTCAACCCGCGCCTGCGCCTGGCGGTGGACAAGGCCAAGGCGGTGAACATGCCGGCCGACAACATCGACCGGGCCGTCAAGAAGGGCACCGGCGAGCTGGAAGGCGTCACCTACGAGGAAGCCCGTTACGAGGGCTACGGCATCGGCGGCGCGGCGGTGATGGTCGATTGCCTCACCGACAACAAGACCCGCACGGTGGCCGACGTACGTCATGCCTTCAACAAGTACGGCGGCAACATGGGCACCGATGGCTGCGTGGCCTTCCAGTTCAAGCACTGTGGTCAGATCCTGTTCGCTCCGGGCACGTCGGAAGACGCGCTGATGGAAGCCGCCCTCGAGGCCGGTGCCGATGATGTCGTGCCCAACGACGACGGCTCCATCGAGGTGCTCACCGACCCGTACCAGTTTGGCGAAGTCAAGGAAGCGCTGGAGAAGGCCGGTTTTGTGGCCGAGTTTGGCGAAGTCACCATGAAGCCGCTCAACGACACCGAGCTCGCCGGCGACGACGCGCTGCGCATGCAGAAGCTGCTCGATGCGCTGGAATCCCTCGACGACGTGCAGGCGGTTTATACCTCTGCGGCGATGGATGATGCCTGATCAGCTTTTCCGATAGCCGGAACGCCAGATACAAAAAAGCCACCTTGCGGTGGCTTTTTTGCTTTGCAGCGCGCTCCCGGATCAAGCCGGGAGGCAAGGCAAATTACTTGCGGCGACGGGCAGCGGCCAGGCCCAGCGCGCCAAGGCCAACCAGGGCCATGGAGGTGGGTTCCGGAACCGGGGTGGTCGGCACGGTGTAGTCGTAGGTCAGGGTCAGGTTGTAACGGGCCTGGGTGGCGATGGAGGAATCCAGGTTGCCGTTGTCGGAGTTGATGGAGCCGTTACCAACCGCGCGCACGTTGAAGCCAGCCAGGGTGCCGGCGCCGATGAAGTCGGCCAGGTCAGCAGCGCTGGTGAAGGTGATGGCGGCCAGCGAGCCGGCAGCGGTCAGGGAGCCGAAATCAACGCCGGAGGTGCCGCCGAAGTCGGAGTTGCCGTCGAAGGCGCTGGCGGCGAAGGTGGAGCCGGTGTTGCTCAGGGCCAGGGTCTGCAGGGTGGTGGTGCCCTTGCGGAACAGCAGGTTGGCGCCAGCAACCGGGGTCAGGTTGTCGCCAACAGCGCCGGTGTTTTCAGCCTTCAGGTTCTGGACGATGTCGCCGGACAGGTTGATGGTGACGGCGTTCAGGGTGCCAAGGCTGGAGTCGAACTGAGCCAGACCGGACAGGGCGTTGGTCCAGTTGGTGGTGGCCAGGCCGAAGGTGTCGGTCAGAACGATGGTGTCGGCTTGGGCAGCGCCGGTGGCGGCAACCAGGGCGAGAGCGAGCAGCTTTTTCATGTGGAAACTCCGAGTTGAAAATCGTCAAAAATATTTTGCAGTGGGGGCGATCCCTGCTGCTGGCTCATTCCGAGCAAAAGCCGTGCCCGCTTTGGGGTGTTTTAGTTAAATCAATCACTTAAGTTTTATTCTCGGGATGTCGAAATCCGTTTGTAAAAATTCTCGACAGGTAAGCGTGAATTTCTGTGTATCCGTGACGAGTGCCACGAAAATTCGAATCAAATTTTGTGACCCATTAATGAATTTGGGTTTTTAAGTAAAAACCATCGTTTGATTTGCAAATTTGTTGTATTTTTGACCAAAGCTGTCAGATCAGAGATTTTGAAAGGGTTTGCCATGATGGAGCTTCAGACCGCGACTGCCGTTGTGCCACGCGGTGAGCGTCGCAAGCGCCAGCGTTTCGTGGCGAAGCGCTGGGGGAACGTGTGTTTCTGGGTGGTGATCGATGGCGAGCGGCTGCCGGTCAACGACCTGTCGCTGGAAGGGTTCAGCGTCCAGTGGGGGTGGCCGCTGGCCGAGCCGGAGGCGTTTCCCTTCGTGATCGAGCTGGAGGGGATTCCGGACGTGATCCGCGGTGTGGCTGAAACCGTGAACTTCGTGCTCGGTGCCGAAGGCGGGATGATGGGCTGCCGTTTCGTCACGCTTTCCCGGGATGCGGCCGAGCGTCTGCACGAGTGGCTGACCCTCCACGTCATCTCCACCGCGACGATCCGGATCTCCGAGGCCGATGCGGCGGCCATCGTGTCGGGGCCGTCGCTGGTCTGATGCGCTGCATCAAGCACCGAGAAAATTTCTCAGGTGCTTGAAAGACATGATAAATTTCGGACAAGCTGCGCCGGCCCCGTGCCGGCGCCTTTGTTTTGCCCGTGTCGCCGCCTGCGACCGCCGGAATTTAAGGAATTCGTGTCGTGCTCATCGCCAACAACATCACCATGCAGTTCGGGGCCAAGCCCCTTTTCGAGAATGTCTCCGTCAAGTTCGGCGAAGGCAACCGCTACGGCCTGATCGGCGCCAACGGGGCCGGCAAGTCCACGTTCATGAAGATCCTGGCCGGCGTGCTGGAGCCCACCGCCGGTAACGTGGCCCTCGACAGCGGCGAGCGGATGGCCTTCCTGAAACAGGATCAGTTTGCCTATGAAGACGTGCGGGTGCTCGACGTGGTGATGCAGGGCCACGCGGAGATGTGGGCGTGCATGCAGGAGAAGGACGCCATCTACGCCAACCCGGAAGCCACCGAAGAGGACTACATGAAGGCGGCCGAGCTGGAAGGCCACTTCGCCGAGTACGACGGCTACACCGCCGAGGCCCGCGCCGGCGAGCTGCTGCACGGTGTCGGCATCCCCACCGAACAGCACAACGGCCCGATGCGCGAAGTCGCCCCCGGCTGGAAGCTGCGGGTGCTGCTGGCCCAGGCCCTGTTCGCCAACCCGGACATCCTGCTGCTCGACGAACCGACCAACAACCTCGACATCAACACCATCCGCTGGCTGGAGGACGTGCTGAACCAGCGCAACTCCACGATGATCATCATCTCCCACGACCGCCACTTCCTGAACCAGGTGTGCACCCACATGGCGGATCTGGACTACGGCCGCATCCAGGTGTGGCCGGGCACGTGGGACGACTACATCGAGGCGTCCAGCCAGGCCCGCGAGCGCCAGGCTAACGCCAACCAGAAGGCCAAGGAGAAGGTCCAGGAGCTGCAGGAGTTCGTGCGCCGCTTCTCGGCCAACAAGTCCAAGGCCCGCCAGGCGACCAGCCGCGCCAAGCAGATCGAGAAGATCAAGATCGAGGAGTTCAAGCCCTCGTCCCGCCAGTACCCGTGGATCCGCTTCGACTACGACGAGAAGGACAAGCTGCACCGTCAGGCCGTCGAGATCGAGAACCTCACCTTCGGCTACGATCCGGCCAACCCGATCATCAAGAACTTCACCTTCACCGCCGACGCCAACGACCGCATCGCGATCATCGGCGAGAACGGCATCGGCAAGACGACGCTGCTCAAGCTGCTGGTCGGCCCCGGCCTCCACGGCCTGGCGCCCCAGTTCGGCACCGTCAAGTGGGCCGAGAAGGCCAAGCTGGGCTACTACGCCCAGGATCACGCCGATGACTTCGCCAGCGGCGAGAACCTCACCGACTGGATCAGCGGCTACGTGCGCGAAGGCGGCTACGAAGGCGACGACGCCGAAACCCTGATCCGCGGCACGCTGGGCCGGCTGCTCTTCAAGGGCGACGACGTGAAGAAGTCGGTCAAGGTGATCTCCGGCGGCGAACAGGGCCGGATGCTGTTCGGCAAGCTGATGCTCCAGCGCAAGAACGTGCTGCTGCTGGATGAACCCACCAACCACATGGACATGGAATCCATCGAATCCCTCAACTCGGGCATCGCGGATTTCACCGGCACGTTGTTCTTCGTCTCCCACGACCGGGCGTTCGTGTCGTCCATCGCCACCCGCATCCTCGAAATCCGTGGCCCCGGCGACATCGTCGACTACCGCGGCACCTACGAGGAATACCTCGCCAGCCAGGGCATCGAGTAAGCCCGCCGGCAGGTTTCAGGAGGGCGCCCGGCTGTCCTGCCGGGCGCCCGCCTGCTGCGCCTCGATGAAGGTGCGGCAGGCTTCCGGGCTCACCGCCGGGCTGTACAGCCAGCCCTGGAAGCTGTCGCATCCCAGGCTCGCCAGCAAGTCGCGCTGGTCCTGGGTCTCCACGTATTCGGCCACCAGCCGCACATCCTGGCTCCGGCACAGCTGGCCGACGCTGGCGATGATCTCGCGGCAGCTGGCGTTGTGCAGCACCTCCCGCGTCAGCGATCCGTCCAGCTTGACCGCGTCGATGTGGAAGCGCCGCATGTACAGCAGCGAGCTGTAGCCCATCCCGAAATCGTCCATCGCCAGCCTGACGCCCAGCGCGCCCAGGGCCGACAGGTTGCGCGCCGAGGTTTCGGTGCTGCTCACCAGATGGCCTTCGGTGATCTCGATCTCGAGCGCGCCGGGCGCCAGCCGGTGGCGCGCGAGGCTGCGCTCGACCCGCGCCGCGAAGGCCGGGTCTTCGAGCTGCAGGGGCGAGACATTCACCGCCATCTCGATGCCCTCGAGTCCGGTCTCCTGCCACTGGCGCAATTGCCGGCAGGCCATCTCGAGCACCTGGTCGCCCACCGCGTTGATCTTGCCCGCGTCCTCGATGATGGCCACCGCCACGTGGGCCGGCACGCCGCCGAGCAGCGGGTGATCCCATCGCAGCAGGGCCTCGACGCCGCTGACCTGCCCGGTGAGGTCGAGCTTGGGCTGGTAGGCCAGGTAGATGCGGCCGCTGCGCAGGTCGTGCTCGAGCCGCGCCGCCAGGCTCCGCGCGAGGCTGCCGATCTCGTCGGTGCGCCCCAGCAGCTGCTGGCCCGGTTGAACAAGAATCCCCTGCATCGAACTGATCAGCCGCCCGAAGGCGAGCTGGGTGCGCGCGCGCTGCAGCCGGTCGTTGCGCCGCACGAAGGGCAGGTAGAGCGCGGTGCACAGGCCGATGTTGAGCACCTGCAGCGCCACGCCCTTCCAGGTGTCGGTGGCCAGCCAGGCGTTGAGCAGGATCGGCGTGGTCCAGGTGACGTGGCTCGCATTGGCCGGGACAAAGCCGGCCACCACCGCCCCCCAGGCGACCAGCAGGCTCACCAGCGGCGCCAGCAGGAAGGGCAGCAGCAGCGTCGGGTTGAAGACGATGGGCAGGCCGAAGATCAGGATCTCGTTGATGTTGAACAGGGCCGGTGGCGCGGCCAGCCAGGCCAGGCGCCGGCGGCTGCCGCGGGTGATGGCCAGCAGCGGGATCAGCAGCCCGATCGTCGCCCCCGAGCCGCCCAGCAGCACGAAGGTATCCACGAAGGCGTTGGTGATGATCTCCGGCGGCGCCTGCCCGGCCTGCAGGGCGTGGATGTTGGCCTCGCTCGCCGGGACGAGGTAGTCGCGATAGAAGAGCTCCAGCGCGTTGTTGCCGTGGATGCCGACGAACCACAGCAGGTGCGCCAGCACCACGAACAGGATGGTGCGCAGCAGGGCGTTGTCCGACAGCCCGAACAGCCAGCCCAGCACCTGGTCGGTGACGGCATCGGCGGAGCGGGCGTGGGGGGCGATCAGGGCGTGCTGGATCAGGAAGAACAGCCCGATGGTCAGCATCCCGGGGAGGATCGACTTGAGCACCGCCGGCAGTTCCGAATCCGCCTCGGCGAGCATGGAGAGGTCGAGCCCGGGCACGCGCCGCAGGCACAGGAAGATCTCGGTGGTGGCGACGCCGACCAGCACCGACAGGAAAACCCCGCGCGGCACCGCCAGTTCGCTGGCGAGCAGCCCCTTGCCCGGCAGGACGAGGATGAAATAGCAGCACAGGGCGACCAGGGCCACCGCCACCGGGCTCGTGTCGATGCGCTGCCGGGCCGCCACGATCACCGCCAGGGCGTGGCTGGTGGCGAACACCACGGCCACCGACAGCAGGCCGAGGCTGGCCTGCCAGGCGGACTGCACGGCAACGCGCCAGTCCGGTCCCCAGCGCGCGTCCATTGCGGCCTGATAGCCGGGGATCGGCAGGTTGAGGACGAGCAGCGCAACGGCGCCGCTGAGGACCAGCGGCAGCGTCAGCAGGAAGGCCCTGCGGACCGCCTGGGCCCAGGGATGGTCGCCGGGGCTGGAAGTGTCGGTGTCAGGCATGGCGGGATGTGCCGCGGGATGAAGCAGGCGCCGGCTTCGGCATGGGGCGTCCTCTGGTGTCCTGCCGGGGCTCTGCGTCGGCGCCGGGCAAGGTTGTCGTTCGTCAGCGCCTCTGCGGGCGCCTGGCCGGTATCATCGCGCATTCCGTGCCGACTGTAAGCCCCATGCTGCAACCGTCGATCCTTGCCCTGCTGTCCGCGCTCACCATCGTCTTCGGGCTGGTGGTGGATCGCTTTGGCGGTGCGTGGGGCCAGCCGCTGGTGAGCGTCTGGGTGTGGGCCCTGTGCGCCCTGCTGATGGCGGCGCACCCGGCCCGGCGCGTGCGCCTGCTGGCCTGCCTGGTGATCGCCACCGCGGGCGAGGTCGTGCTGTCGCTGGCGTGGGGGCTGTACGACTACCGCCTTGGCAACCTGCCGCTGTTCGTGCCGCCGGGGCATGTGCTGCTCTACTGGCTGGGCCTGTATCTCGCCGATCGCCTGCCGGGCCGGCTGCTGACGGCCACCGCGTGGCTGGCGGTGGCGGGCGTCAGCGCGCTGGCGCTGGGCGGCGTGGACTGGCTCGGGCCGCCGCTCCTGCTCATCTTTCTGGCATGTCTGCGCTGGGGGCCGGCGCCACGGCTCTATGCAACGATGTTCCTGCTGTCGCTGGTCATGGAGCTGTGGGGCACCTGGCTCGGCAACTGGGCCTGGCGGGCGACGCTGCCCGGGCTGGGCTGGCCGGTGAGCAACCCGCCGCTGGCGGCCGGCGCCTTCTACTGCGTGCTCGATCTGCTCAGTGAAAGTGTGCGACGACGCCAAGTTGTTGCATCTGCATGAACGGTGAGTCGGTGTAAGCTGCCACTCGCCAATGAAGCTCTCCAAGCTCTCGCTCATTTTTTCGGTGGTGCTGCTGTTGATCCTGGGGATCAACGGATCGATCTCGATGCTCGCCCTGGTGGCCTTCGACAACGTTCAGGCGGTGCAGCAGAACCGTTCCGATGCCCTGCGCCAGGTCGATGACCTGCGGCGCGAGATGGACACGCTCAGCCGTCTCGTGCGCAGTTATGTGGTCACCGGCGAGACCCGCTACCTCAAGTATTACTACGCGATCCTGGCGATCCGCGAAGGCGAACGGCCACAGTTCGTCGATGACGAGCCCGCCACCTATTGGGATCGCGTCATCGCGGGTGCCACGCCCTTTGCCCAGCGCACGCCGGGCTCCGGGGTCTCGCTCCGGGCGCGGATGATCTCGCTGGGCTTCGACGGGACCGAGCTCGAGGCCCTGCAGCAGGTGTTGTCCGAAGCCGAGGCCTTGAAGGCCATCGAGCAGGTGGCGTTTGCCGCCACCCAGGGGCTCTACGACCCCCGGACCGGCACCTTCGTGTCGGAAGGGGTGCCCCACCCCGAGCTGGCGATCAAGTTTGTCCATAACCGCGAATACGACATCCAGCGCGCCCGCATGGCCCAGGCCGTGGCCGAACTCAAAAGCCGGGTCGACCGCCGCACCGGCGCCGCCGTGAGCGACGCCCGCGACCGCCTGCGTGACTGGATCGTGGCGGCGATCATCGGCATGGTGGTGACCGCGCTGTTCGTGATGCGCGGCTACTTCACCGTGCGCCGCCGGGTGCTCAAGCCCATCGAGGACATGTGCGGCGCGACCGACCGGCTGGCCCGCGGAGAATACGACGCGCGCATTCCGGACGTGGCCGGGGTGGCAGAGATCCGCACCCTGCGCGACACCTTCAATTTCATGGCCGATTCGATCGAGAGCGACATCCTCGACCGCGAGCAGATCCGCCAGGAACTGGTCGAGGCGCGCGCCCGCGCCGAGCAGGCCACCCAGGCCAAGTCGATGTTCCTGGCCAACATGAGCCATGAGATCCGCACCCCGCTCAACGCGGTGATCGGGATGGCCGAGCTGATCCTCCACAGCCGGCTCTCGCCCCGTCAGCGCGATTACGCCGGCAAGATCCGCATCGCCGGTCGCACCCTCCTCGACACCCTCAATGACATCCTCGACTTCTCGAAGATCGAAGCCGGCCGGCTCGAACTGGAGAGCATCCCCTTCCGCCTCGAGCAGGTGGTGGCCAATGCCTTCCTGCTGGTGGAGCGGACGGCCCTCGAGAAGGGCGTCGAGCTGCTCTTCGAGGCGCGCCCCGCCAGCGCGGCGCTCCTGGGCAGGCGCATGCGGGGCGACCCCCTGCGCATCGGCCAGGTGCTCGCCAACCTGCTCTCCAACGCGGTCAAGTTCACCCCGTCCGGCCATGTGTCGCTGCGCATCGACAGCAAGCCGGCCGCCGACGGGCGCCACCTCGTCTTCATGACCGTGGAGGACACCGGGATCGGCATGCGTCAGGAGCAGATCGAGCACCTCTTCGACGACTTCGTCCAGGCCGACGGTGCCACGACCCGCCAGTACGGCGGCACGGGGCTCGGACTCGCCATCGTCCGCCGGCTGGTCGAGGCGATGGGGGGCGAGATCCGGGTGCAGAGCGCCCCACGCTACGGCAGTCGCTTCCATATCCAGATTCCCCTCGCCCTGGACGGCGACGAGCCAGCGAGCCCGCCGCCGCCGCTGCCGCCCCTGCGCGTGCTGGTTGCCGAGGATTACCCCGAGGCCCGGCTGGCCCTCATCGACCTGCTCAACATCGAGGGCATCGACGACGTGGAGGCGGTCAGCAGCGGCAGCGAGGTGCTGGCCTGCCTGCGTGCCGCCCGGGTCACCGAGCGGCCCTACGACCTGATGTTCCTCGACTGGTCGCTGCCCGATCTCGACGGCGGGGCGATCATGCGGGCGCTGGGCGAGCAGCCCGAGCTGGTGCCGCCCCACATCGCGCTGATGTCGGTGCCGCGCACCCTCGACCAGGACGTGGCCGAACTGCGTCCCGGCGGCCTGCATTTCTGTGACCGTCCGCTGCTGCCGGGCCCCCTGCGCCAGCTGTGCGACATCGTGCTGGGCCGTCAGTCGAAGGAGCAGGGCGTCGGCGGTGTGGCGACCGGCGCCCTCGACGGCATGCGCGTGCTGCTCGTCGAGGACAACGCCACCAGCCGCGATGTGGCGGTGGCGTTGATGGGCCGCTGGGGGGTTGAAGTCGATACCGCCGCCGACGGCCGCGACGCGCTTGCCCAGCTCGGTGCCGAGGCGCCCGACTACTACGCGCTGGTGCTGATGGATCTGCAGATGCCGGTGATGGACGGCTACGAGGCGATCCGCCAGATCCGCGCCCGGCCGGAGTTCAAGTCTCTGCCGGTGTATGCCCTGTCGGCCCACCGCGGGCGCAGCGTGCTGGAGCAATGTCTGGCCCTGGGCATGAACGGCTGCCTCAACAAGCCCTACGAGCTGCCTGATCTCTTCGACGTGCTGAGCCGTCATCATCAGCCCGAGCTGGAGTCCGAGCTGCCGCGGCTTCCCGTGAGCGGCCCTGCGGTGATGGAGCTGGCATCGGTGCCGGGGCTCGATCCCAACTGCGCGATCAACGACACCGGGATCAGCCCGACCCTCTACCCGCGGCTGCTCGCCAAGTTCCGCAACCAGTTTGCCGACGGCCCGACGGGCCTGCGCAAGGATGTGGCCGCGCGCGACTGGGAGGCGGTGGCGCTGGCCTCGCACACCCTCAAGGGGCGGGCGGGATTGCTGGGCATGAACGGCGTCTCGGCCATGGCCGGGCGTCTGGAATCTGCAGCCCGCGCCGGCGACCATCCGCGCATCCAAGCCGCGCTGGCCGAGCTCGAAAACCAGATGCGGCCCCTCGTCGAAGGGCTGGGCAAGGTGCTGCTGCCGGATGCCGCAGAGCCCGGAGAGGCGGATCCGACGCCTGTTCCGCAGCCGGCCGCCATCTCCGGGCTGGTGTGATGACGCGGGGCGTTCGCCGGCTGGTAGGCTTGCTGATGGCCGCTGTCGCGGGGGCTGCCGTGGGCCAGGACGTACGGCTGTCCGCCTTCGGCACGCTGGGCTACGCCCAGTCGAACCGCAGCTGGAACTACCAGCGCTTCATCGACGACCGGGGCAGCCTGAACCGCGATTCGCGCCTCGGCGTGCAGCTCGATGCGCCCCTCGCGCCCGCCTGGAGCTTCATGATGCAGGCCCTCGCGAGCCCGGCGGTCGATAGCGACAGCCGCTGGGACGCGACCCTGCCGTGGGCCTTCCTGGCCTGGCGGCCCGACAACAACCTGCTGCTGCGGGCCGGGGTGCTGCGCCTGCCGCTGCAGCTCTACTCCGAGAACCACGAGGTGGGCACCACCTACAGCTTTGCCCGCCTGCCGGTCGAGGTCTATTCCCTCACCCCCACCGCTGACATGCGCGGCGTTTCGGTCAGCCACAGCTGGCTGGGCGAGCAGGGCGATCTGGATCTCGAAGGCTACGTGGGGCATGTGGATTCGTCCTGGCGCTTTTACAGCCGCGACGGCATGCCGGGCGGCCGCGATCGGGGCGCGGTGTTCGTGGACATCCACGGCGTGTATTCCGGCCTGATCCTCACCGCCCGCCAGGGCGACAGCCGGCTACGCCTGGGCATGCATCGGGGCGTGGTGTCGCGCAGGGGCGGCGCCATCGTGGCCGGCTACCCATGGGTGCCGGCCGGCGGCGGGCTGGGCTATTACCAGGTGAGCAACGCGCAGCCCGGGCCCGGCGTGCCGACGGTCGATCACATCGTCAATTACAGCCTGACCGCCGGTGCCGAAGTGGCCTTGCCCGCTGACTTCATGCTCATCGGCGAGGCCGCCCGGCGCAAGGTGCAGGACGTGACGATCGGGACCGACTCGTGGGCCGCCTATCTGGCGCTGCAGCGCCGTATCGGGGCCTGGACGCCCTACACCTACATCGCCCGGATCCGCTCGTCGCAGGCCTCCCGCCGGCTGTACGCGGCGATCGACGGCAACCGCTGGCCGGATGCGCTGCCCGGCGCCGCGCTCGTCAATCTCAGCCAGCGCAGCGGCGCCGATGGGCTGGGCATCTACGATCAGCAGTCGGTGGCGGTCGGCACGGCCTACGCGCTGACGCCGAACCAGCTGCTCAAGGCGGAGTGGCTGCACAGCCGAATCGGGCTTGCGTCGGATTTTGTCGATACCCCCACCGGCGAGCGCAGCGGCGGTCGCTCGGTGGATGTGCTGTCGGTGTCGTACAGTTTCGTCTTCTGATCCGGCGGTGTTCGCCGCGGCGGGCGCATGGCAATGTTTTATGCGATACGGCTGTTTTGTGACAGTTTGTTGCCAACCGACCCTGCGCCGCGAGGGAGAATGTGCCGCTATCCCGCACCTTCGGCCAGGGATTCCACTTTTTCTCCATGATGAGCCCATTCCTTCGAATCCTGTGCGCGGGAGCCGCCCTGCTGGCCCACGCAGTCCACGCCCAGGATGTCCGGTACTCTGCCTTCGGGACCATTGGTTACACCCGCTCCAGCTCGGAATACCGCTATCAGCGCGCCATCGACAGTGACGGCACCCTGGCGCGGGATTCGCTGTTCGGCGTGCAGCTCGACGCTTCGCTCGCCCCGGCACTCAGCGCCACGGTGCAGGCGCGCCTGGCGCCGGCCAGCAACAACGACGAGGAAGTCAATCTGCGCCTGCCGTGGGCCTTCCTGTCGTGGCGGCCCAGCAACGCGCTCACCGTCCAGGCCGGCAAGATGCGCCTGCCGGTGCTGCTCTACGCCGAGAACATCGACGTGGGTGCGACCTTTCCCTTCGCGCGGCTGCCGGTCGAGATCTACGCCATCCTGCCCGCCTGGGATTTCTATGGCGTCTCGGCCGCTGGCCACTGGACGCCAGGCGCGCTGGAGGTGGATCTGGACAGCTTTGTCGGGTGGTCCCGCACGTCGTCGCGGGTCTATCTGCGTGACCGCCCGGGTTCGAACGGGCCTGTGGCATGGTTCGAGGGTATCCACGGCGGCCTTGCGGGCGCCGTGCTCAGCGTGCGCCGCGATGACAGCCGCTACCGCCTCGGGGTGCTGGTGTGGGACACCCGCCTCGACACCCTGAGCTTCGCCCGGGATTATCCCTACGTGCCGATCGCGCCGGGCATCGGCTACTACCAGACCGCCAATGACCTGCCCGGCCCCGGCGTGCAGATGCAGGCGCGCACCCGCTCCCAGATCGTGACCGCCGGTTTCGAGAACGAGCTGCCGGCCGGCTTCCGGGCGGTGGGCGAGGGTGTGATCCGCTGGGGAGACCGGGTCAGCACGGCGGCCGGCACCGACGCCTGGGGCGGCTACCTGTCGCTGCTCCGCCCGATGGGGGCGTGGACGCCCTACGTCTATGGCGCCACGCTGCGCTCCTCGTCCCGCGCCCGCAAGCTGTACGCCACGCTCAACGGCAACCGGGTGCCCGACTTCGTGCCCAATGCCGCCATGCTCAACGCCACCCAGATCTGGGGCGCCGACAGCGTCATCGTGTCCGATCAGCGCACCTGGGCGCTGGGCACGAGCTACGCGCTGGCCCGCGGGCAGGTCGTCAAGGCCGAATGGCAGCGCACCCACGTGGGGCTCAAGTCGGCCTTCCTCGACGTGCCGGCCGGTACGCCGGAGGGCGGACGCCAGCTGGACGTCTTCTCGCTCTCCTACAGCTTTTCGTTCTGAGGGGAGGGCATGCTGAAGCGAACCCTCTTCTTCTTCCTGAGCCTGCTGGCCGGAGTGGTGCCGCCGCCGCTGCGGGCCGCCGGCAATGTGGTGCTGATCGGTCATCCGTCGGTGCCGCGCCTCGACCGGGTGGCGGTCGAGCGCATCTACACCGGCAAGATCGTCGAGGTGGGCGAGCTGCGCATCATGCCCCTCGACCTGCCGCCCGACAGCCCCGTGCGCAGCCGCTTCCTGTCCCGCTGGCTGAGCCGCGACGAGGCCCGCTACACCGCCTACTGGACGGTGCGCCGCTACGTGGGCAAGGGCGTGCCGCCGCTGGAGGTGGCCTCGACCGCCGACGTGATCCGGCTGGTGTCCACCAAGCCTGGCGCCGTGGGCTACATCGACGAAGCCGACGTGGCGCCCGGCATGAACGTGGTGGCGCGCTGAGGCGTCTGCTGCGCCGCCAGCGTCAGAGCGCCTTCCGCGCCGCCTGCTCCCCCCACCACACCGCCTCCTCGAACACCGAATAACCCGACAGATCCGCATGGGCGAACAGCACGCGCCCGTCCGCCGCCCGCAGCGTGGCGAGCCCGGCGTTGGCGAGGCTGCCCGGCTCCGGCGTGGCCATGCCGTGGCCGCGTACGGTGATCTCCACCGCGCGGGTGCGCTGCAACATCTCCACTTCGCCATAGGCTGTGCGCAGGTCGACGCCGGCGAGATCCAGCAGTTCGTCGGCGCTGGCGGTGGCGAGGCGCTGGCGGGCCTCCGCGGGTGATGCGTCGGCCAGCGCCCGGTAGGTGGTGAGCACCGTGTGGGCTGGCCGCGCCGCGCGGATCAGCTGGTGGGTGGCGACCACCCAGCCGAGGGCCGGGCTGCCGTGGATCACGTTGTCCCAGGCCATCGGCAGTTCGCCGGATTCCTGCGGAAAACCATCCAGCAGGAAGTTGGCCACCAGCCACGGCGCCTGGGGCGGCAGGTGGCGGGCCGGGTCGAAGCCCAGTTCGCGGATCGTCGGCACGACATGCGCCGCCACGTGCAGCGGCATCGCGCAGATGGCGCGGCGGGCGTGGATGCGGACGACGCCAGCGGGCGTGTGGCACAGGATCGTCACCCCACCCTGGGTTTCGTCCACCCGCAGCGCGTGGCCAGCCAGCCGGCGCTCGGCCGGCACCCGGGCCAGCAGGCCGCGGGCGATCCCGGCGAGGCCGTCGGGCCAGGTGAGCAGCGCCCCGTCGGCGGCGTTGGCTGCCCGGCCGCCGCGGCTGGCAAAGTAGTGCAGCCCGAACCACGCCGACACCCGATCCGACCCCGCGCCGTATTCGTCCCGGCACACGTAGTCGAGCCAGGTGTGGAGCGTGGGCGAGGTGTAGCCCTCGGCGACGAGCCAGTCGCGGAAGACGACGCCATCCAGCCGCCGCCAGTCGGTGTCGTGGCTGGATTCGACCAGCGGCACGCAGAACAGGCGTCTGCCGTCGGTGCCGCGGCGATGGGTGAGATCGGCCACGTACGCCAGGAAGCGCCGGTGCTGGTCGGCCTCGACGGGGCCGACGGCGTCGGTGGGCAGCAGGCCTTCGTGCCACTGCCCGCCAAACAGCAGGCGCTCTTCCGGGGCGTGCACCAGCGCCGTCTCGGCAAAGCGCGGACGCTCGGCGAACGGGTCGGCCTCGATCACGCCCTGCTCGAAGAGGATCTCCCGCACGGTGGCCGATTCCAGCGACGGCAGCGGCAGATAGTGGGCGCCGCGGGGATGGGGGATGGGGCCGGACGGGCTCATCATCGCGCCGCCGGCGGCGTTGCCGAGGGGCTCGGGGCCTTCCACCAGAACGAAGTCGTCGACGCCTTCCTTCGCCAGCCGCCACGCGGCGGTGAGCCCGGCGATGCCGCTGCCGAGGATCGCCACGCCGCAGCGGATCTCCCGCGTGGGGGTGGGCAGGGCGGTGGCGTCGCGCAGGGCGTGGCCGGCGTCCATGCCCGGGCGCAGCACGGTGGTCGGGACGCCCAGCCCGCGCAGCTGCCGGCAGCCGGGCAGGGCGAGGAGGGCGCCGGCGGCGAGCCCGGCCTGGATGGCGCGGCGGCGGTCCATCAGCGCACCACGTTGCGCCAGTCCTGCTCGAAGTAATGCACCAGGGTCTGGCTGTTGAGGTGGTTGGGCTCGACGGCCGGCGGGCGCATGTCGGGCGGAAAGCGGAACATCGCCCGGGTGGTGTCGGCGTCGAGGAAGCGCGTGGGCACCGGGTAGCTTTCGGGCGGCACGAAGCCCGGCTTCCGGGTGGCGAGGTTGAAGCCCCACTCGCCAAACGACGGCACGTAGGCGTGGTAGGGCTGGGTGACGAAGCCGGCCTCGCGCAGGGTGGCGTCGATGCACCAGTAGCTCTTCGGCGCAAACCACGGCGAGGTGGATTGCACCACCAGCGCACCGTTGGCCGACAGGTGCTTCGCCATCAGCCGGTAGATGGGCACCGAGTAGAGCTTGCCGAGGCCGAAATTGGACGGATCGGGAAAATCCGCGACGATCAGGTCGAACACCTCGGCGTTTTCATCCAGCCACTGGCCGGCGTCGGCGTTGATGACCGTGACGCGTGGATCGGCGAGCGACCCGCCGTTGAGCCCGGCGAGATACGCGTTGCGGGTGAACAGGTCGGTCATCGCCGGGTCCAGATCCACCAGCGTCACGTGCTCGATGTTGGCGTAGCGCAGGATCTCGCGCACCGCCAGCCCGTCGCCGCCGCCCAGCACCAGCACGCGGCGCGCCCACGGCATGGTGGCCAGTGCGGGATGCACCAGCGCCTCGTGGTAGCGGTGCTCGTCGCGGCTGGAAAACTGCAGGTTGCCGTTGATGTGGAGGCGCGTGTCGTCCTTCCAGCGGGTGACGACGATGCGCTGGTAGGGCGTGGTGGTGGCGTAGATCACCTCGTCGCCGAACAGCCCGCGTTCGGCCCAGCGGGTGAGGTGCTCGGATGCGCCGAGCCCGATCACCAGAAACGCCATCGCCAGCGCGCCGCGGGTGAAGCGGCCGCGGGCGCCGGGCACTTCGGCGCGGTAGTGCCACAGCGTCCACAACGCCACCGCGGCGTTGGCCATGCCGAACAGGAAGCCCGTGCGCGACAGCCCCAGCTTGGGCGCCAGCACCAGCGGAAACAGCAGCGACACCACCAGCGCGCCCAGGTAATCAAAGGTGAGCACCCGGCTCACCAGCTCGGAGAACTGCGCTTGCCGGTTGTGGAGCACGCGCATCACCAGCGGAATCTCCATCCCCACCAGCACGCCCAGCGCAAACACCAGCGCGTAGAGCACGGTGCGGAAGGGCGCCGACATCCACGCAAAGAGCAGGAACAGCAGCGTGGCCGACACGCCGCCGACGATGCCCACCAAGAGCTCGATGTCGATGAAGCGGGCCAGCGCATCCTCGTCGCGCACGTATTTGGAAAGGTGCGAGCCGACACCCATCGCGAACAGGTAGCAGCCGATGATCGACGAGAACTGCAGCACCGAATCGCCCAGCAGGTAGCTCGACAGCGCGCCGGCGATCAGCTCGTAGGCGAGCCCGCAGGAGGCGACGACGAACACCGACAGGATCAGCAGGCGATCGGTGGCGGCAGCGGGGGCGGGGCGGGCGTCTGGCATGGCGCGGACTCTACCCGGAATGCGCTTGCCGGGCATCTGAAATGCTGGCTAAATGCCCCGCTTGCAGATTCGGACTCGGGCCATGGACGCGCTGATCAGTTATTTCCTGCACCTCATTTCGGGCCTGGCGATGGTTGCCGCCTTCGCCGGCATCTACATGGCGGTCACGCCTTTCCACGAGCTGGCGCTGATCCGCCAGGGCTTCGTGGCGCCGGCCCTGTCGCTGGGCGGCGCGGTGATCGGCTTCTCGCTCACCGTCGCGTCGAGCATCCTCCACAACGACAGCTACCCGCTGTTCATGATGTGGTGCGGCGCCGGCCTCACGGTGCAGGTCCTCACCTACGCAGTGCTCGCCCGGGCCTTCCCGCGCCTGCCCGATCAGCTCGCCGGCAACAACGTGGCCGCCGGCGCCACCGCCGGCATCCTGTCGCTGGTGGTGGGCATCATCAACGCGGCGTGCATGTCCTGAAACCGCCCTTCATTCAGCAGGAGAAATCATGAGCCTCGGATCATTCATCAAGAAGCAGTTCATCGACGTCCTCCAGTGGAACGAGGATTCCGACGGCACGCTGGCCTGGCGTTACCCGATGGAGGATTTCGAGATCCAGTACGGCGCCAGCCTTACGGTGCGGGATTCCCAGATGGCGGTGTTCGTCAATGAGGGCAAGGTGGCGGATGTCTTCGGGCCGGGGCGCTACACCCTCACCACCCAGACCATCCCGCTGCTCACCAACCTCAAGAACTGGGACAAGCTCTTCGAGTCGCCCTTCAAGTCGGACGTCTACTTCTTCAGCACCCGCCTGCAGCTGGGCCGCAAGTGGGGCACGCCGCAGCCGATCACCATCCGCGACAAGGATTTCGGCATGGTGCGCTTGCGCGCCTTCGGCATGTATTCGTACAAGCTGGTTGATCCGAAGCATTTCTTCACCGAGATCAGCGGCACCCGGGCGAGCTACACCGTCGACGAGCTGGAGCAGCAGCTGCGCAATCTGGTGGTCGCCACCATGAGCGCCACCCTCGGCGGCTCGGAGCTGCCCTTCCTCGACATGGCGGCCAACCAGATCCTGCTGGCCGACAAGATGCGCGCGGCGATGCTGCCCACCTTCGAGCGCTACGGCCTCGCGCTCGACAACTTCGCGGTCGAGAACATCTCGCTGCCCGAAGAACTCCAGAAAGCCATCGACACCCGCATCTCGATGGGCATGGTGGGCGACATGGGCAAATACACCCAGTATCAGGTGGCCACGTCGATGCCCCTGGCCGCCCAGAACGAAGGCGGCATTGCCGGCGTGGGGGCAGGGCTGGCGGCAGGTGTGGGCATGGGCCAGGTGATGATGGACGCGCTACGCGGTGGCCAGGCGCCGGCACCGGCTGCAGCCCCTGCGCCGGCGGCCGACGACCCCGAAGCGCGTCTCGCCAAGCTCAAGGCGCTCCTCGACAAGGGCCTCGTCACCCAGGCCGACTACGATTCGGCCAAGGCCGAGATCCTCAAAAAGCTGATAGGCTGACCCACCGCCCGCCCTGACCGTGTTCAAGCTCGCCTGCCCCAGCTGCGGGGCCGAAGTCGTGTTCCGCTCGCCCACCTCGGCGATGGCGGTGTGCGAGTATTGCCGCAGCACCCTGCTGCGCGACGGCGAGGCGGTGCGCGACGCCGGCAAGATGTCGGCCACGCTGGAGGACTACTCGCCGATCCGCATCACCACCGCCGGCATCTACGCCGGGCGGCGCTTCGGCGTGGTCGGGCGCATCCAGCTGCGCTACGACGCGGGCTTCTGGAACGAGTGGTACATCCTCTTCGACGACGGCGGCACCGGCTGGCTGTCGGACGCCTCCGGCCAGTACGCCGTCACCCTCGACGCCGGCCTCGCCACCGACGCGCCGCCCTTCGGCCAGATCGTCCCCGGTGGCCTCTACCGCTGGGAGGACGTGAACTACGCCGCGTCGGATATCCGCACCGCCCGCTGCACCGGCGGCGAGGGCGAACTGCCCATCCGCGTTGGCGCCGGCTGGGAGGCCAAGGTCGTCGATTACCGCCAGGCCCACCGTTTCCTCACCCTGGATTACTCCGAAGGCGACACCCCGCGCCGCTACGCCGGCAAGGCGGTGACCCTGGCCGACCTCAAGTGCCAGCTGCTGCGCAGCCCCACCGAGATCGCCGCCAGCGCCGGCAAGCTGCCGGGCAAGGCGGCCAGCCTCGAATGCCCGGCGTGCGGCGCGTCGATCAGCTGGCGCCCGGCGGTGGCGGCCCACCTCAACTGCCCGGCCTGCGGCACGGTCTCCGACGCCTCCACCGGCACCGTCGAGGTGATGCAGGCCGTCCGCCGCGAAGCGCTGGTCCACACCACCCTGGCCCTGGGCGACGCCGCCACCATCGACGGTGCCCGCTACGCCCTCATCGGCCTGATGCGCCGGCGCACCACCGGCAGCGGCGAGATATGGACTGAATATCTGCTCTTCAGCGAGACGGCCGGCTTTCTGTGGCTGGTCGAATCCGCCTCGGGTTGGGATAAGGTCAAGGTGGTTGACGTATTTCCCGAGTCCGTCTCGGCCAGCGCCGTGCGCCTTGCCGACGCCGCCTACACCCGCATGGACAGCTACACCGCCGAGGTCACCTACGCCGCGGGCGCCTTCAACTGGCAGGTGAAGGTGGGCGACAAGGTCAACGTCACCGAATACGTCGGCAGCCGCGGCACCCTCGCCAGCGAACGCACGCCGGCCGAGATCACCTGGTCGCTGGCCCAGCGCGTCACCGTGGCCAGCATCGGCGCGTGGTTCGGCAAGCCGGCCCTGGCCACTGCGGCCATCGCCGCGGCAGCGCAGCCGGCGCCGGCTGCGACGATCTCCCGTGAGGCCCTTTTCAGGCCGGCCTTCATCGCCTCTGCGGTGCTCCTCCTCCTCAACCTGCCCATCGCCATGTTCGGCCGTGGTAGCGGCGTGATGGGGCTCGTGGTGCTGGCCCTCGTGCTGCTGTGGGTGCCGCTGTTCAGCGATGAGTTTGGTGACGATTCATGAGTCGCATCGGCTACATCATCTACGCCACGCTGATCGTCGCGGTCGTCACCCTCATCAATTTCAGCGACCACTCCAGTAGCGGCCACGGCAGCAGCTGGGGCGGCGGCTCTTCCGGCGGCAGCTGGTCGTCCGGCGGAGGCGGCCACAAGTGAGCCCCCACCTGCCCCGCGGGCGCCACCTGCTGGCCGATCTCACCGGCGTCGCCGCCGATCGCCTCGCCGATGCGGCCGCCCTCGAAACCCTGCTCCGCGACGCCGCCCGCGCCGCCGGCGGCACCGTGCTCGGCGGCCACTTCCACCCCTTCGGGCCCGGCCTCGGTGTCACCGGTGTGCTGCTGCTGGCCGAATCCCACCTCAGCATCCACACCTGGCCCGAGCACGGCTTTGCGGCGGTGGATGTCTTCATGTGCGGCAGCGCCCGGCCCGAGCTGGCGGTGGACGTGATCGAGACCGCGCTGGCCCCGGCTGCCTGCGTGCGGCGCGAGGTGGCGCGGGGCTGATCCTCCTGTGGCCGCGGTGGGTGGCGTGATGCCGAAACGGCCGGTCGACTCATTTAGAATGGGCGCCTGTTCACATGCGCCGCGGCCCGCCATGACCCCCACCCCCGTCCCCCTGCCCGAGTCCTATCGTCTCCTCAACCACGGCCCCACGGTGCTGGTGTCGTCGGCCCACGATGGCCGGCGCAACGTGATGGCGGCCTCGTGGAGCATGCCGGTGGATTTCGACCCGCCCAAGGTCGCGGTGGTGATCGACCGCAGCACCTTCAGCCGCGAGCTGATCGACGCCTCGGGCGAGTTCGTGCTGGCGGTGCCGACCCGCGCCATCGCCGACAAGGTGGTGGCGGCCGGCTCCCAGTCTGGCCGCGATTGCCCTCAGGGCGACAAGTTCGACGCCCTGGCGCTGACCACGCTGCCGGCCTCGCAGGTGGCCGCGCCGCTGCCTACCGGCTGCATCGGCTGGCTCGAGTGCCGGGTGATCGACGAGCCCCACATCCAGCGCACCTACGATCTGTTCCTGGGCGAGGTGGTCGCCGCCTGGGCCGACCCGGCGGTGTATTCCGACGGCCGCTGGCATTTCGATGCTGGCGACGATGCGCTGCGTAGTCTTCACTACATTGCAGGTGGCGCGTTCTTCTCGACCGGCGAAGCCTTCGACGCCAAGGAGTGACGAGATGGATCTGAACGTTGTCTTCGAGAATTCACAACTCGCCCATATCATCGACCAGGCGATGATTTACCAGTGCGCCTGCCCCGGCCAGGTGGCCCAGCACATCCTCGGCCTGCGCGAGCTGTTCCGCTACCAGACCAGCTGCCGGGCGATGCGCAGCGAGGATTTCGGCGTCCACGCCCGGATCATGGAATCCGTGCAGAAGACCCACGCCGAGATGGAAGCCTGCCTCGCCGACGTGCTGGCCGCCGAGGGCTGGGACATGGCCACCCTGACCATGCCTGAGGGCTTGCGCAAGCTGCGCGACGAGCTGCTGGCGGAGTAGCGAATGAGGGGTTTTTCGGGCGGCTGAAAATATTTTGTGCACCGCAACAAAAAGTGCTTGCAAAAGTTTTTGTTGCGGTGCAACATGAAGCCATACCGAAATCAGTTCGGTGATCGCAAGCCCAACCCAAACTTGAGGAGATCATCATGTCCGTTACCCCCGAAACCATCGCCGCCGCCGCCAAGTCCAACGCCGAAGCCGGCCTGAACAGCGCGTCCGCCTTCGTTGCCGCCGTGTTCACCGCCGTCGAGCGCGTGTCCACCCTGAACCTGGCCACCGCCCGCACCGCCTTTGACGACAGCGTCGCCTTCTCCAAGGCCGTCATCGCCGCCAAGGACCCGAAGGCCCTGGCCGCCCTGAACCTCGGCGCCCTGACCCCGGCCGTCGAAAAGAGCGTGGCCTACGGCCGTAGCCTCTCCGTGATCGGTGGCGACACCCAGGAAGAGCTGACCAAGCTGGTTGAAGCCGAAGCCGCCGTTCTCGGCAAGAACTTCGACACCGCCCTGGAAGGTCTCTTCAAGAACGCCCCGGCTGGCTCCGAAGCTGCCGTCAAGGCCGTGAAGACCGCCCTGGCCAACGCCAACTCCGCCTACGAAGGCGCCACCAAGGCCGCCAAGCAGGTTGCTGCCGCCGCCCAGGCCAGCGTCGAGAAGGCCACCGAAGTGGCCGTCGAGAGCGTTGAAAAGGGCACCAAGGCTGCCGCCTCCGCCCTGAAGGTTGCCTGAGCATCAAGCCAGTCTGCCGCGGGGTAACCGCCGCGGCGTGGAATGAAGCTGAAAAGCAGTCGATGAAAAAGGCCCTCCGGGGCCTTTTTCATTGGCGGGTTCCGGTTGAAGATGACGGACCGGCATGGGGCCGGCGCAGGTTTCGGGAGTCCATCGATGGGGCGTCGCAAGTCACCGCTGGTTTCCGCGCTGGTCAAGCTGACCCGCGCCGGCATGCGCCAGGGCACGCGCATCGGCAAGGCCGCCGCGAAGCAGGGCATCAAGTCTGGCGGCGAGCTGGCCGAGCAGGCCGGGCGGATGCTGAAGGCCGTCGCCACTCCCACCGACGCCCCAAGACCGATCACCGGCGGGCGCTGGTACGACGGCCGCTGGGGCCTCGGCCCGCTGGCCATGCGGCGCTACCGGCTGTTCATCCCCACCGGCGGCAGCGCCCGCAAGCCCCTGCCGCTGCTCCTGCTGCTCCACGGCTGTGCCCAGGATACGGCGGCCTTCGCGGCGGTCACCCGGGCGGCAGTCACCGCCAAGTCCCGCGGTTTTGCGGTGCTGATGCCCGAGCAGGCCCAGGAGGCCAACCCCCAGCGCTGCTGGAACTGGTTCGGCAGCGA
>JAKLLO010000273.1 GCA_023150095.1 Zoogloea sp.
CCCGACCGTGACGTAGGAGCCCTCGGACAGGCGCTGGCCGATCAGGTTCGGATTGAAGGCCACGACCATGAAGAAGCCGTAGAAGATCGTCAGCACGATCACCGACAGCAGGGTGGCAAAGCCCTGGCGCTTCGAGACGAGCTCGCTGAAGCGCGGGTTCTTGCGGATGCGTGCGTAGACCGCACTCTGGTTTGAAGTACTCGACATGTTTCCTCCCTAAGAACTGAGTGGATGTGGCGCGAACTGCCTGTTGGCTCTATCGGTTGGCGACCCGCAGACTGCCTTGTTGTTATGTGTAAATTACGCAGGGCGAAGCCGCGCCGCAACAACGCCCAGACGGATGATATAACATATACAAGACTCCATACCACGGCGTATGGATTTTTTTGCAGCGCAACACCCCTCACCCCACACGGAAGCCCCCCATGTCCGGAGAAATCCACTTCAGCCAGGCCTCGGGCATCGCGACCCTCAGCCTCTCCAACCCCGACAAGCTCAACGCCGTGGACGCCGACATGTGGCGCGCCCTGCAGGCCCGCATGAGCGCCCTCAACGCCGACCCGGAGGTGCGCTGCGTCATCCTGCGCGGCGCCGGTGACAAGGCCTTTGCAGCCGGCGGCGACATCGAGGAGTTCCTCGTCGTGCGGGCCACCGTCGACGACGCCCTGCATTACCACGAAGAACTCGTCGCCGCCGCCCTCGACGCCATCCGCGCCTGCCCGGTACCCACCGTGGCGATGATCCAGGGGGCCTGCATCGGCGGCGGGCTCGAGATCGCCGGCTGCTGCGACATCCGCATCGCTGGCGAATCGAGCCGCTTCGGCGCGCCGATCAACAAGCTGGGCTTCTCGATGTACCCGGGGGAGATGGCCGGCCTGCTCGAGCTCGTCGGCCCGGCCGTGCTGCTCGAGATTCTGCTGGAGGGCCGCATCCTCGGCGCCCACGAAGCCCTCGCCAAGGGCCTGCTGACCCGCGTGGTGGACGACGAGGATGTCGAACGCGAAGCCCTCGCCACCGCCGCCCGCATCCTCAAGGGCGCGCCGCTGGTGGCCCGCTGGCACAAGCAGTGGGTGCACCGCCTGATGAAGGGCGCCCCGCTGTCGGCCGACGAAAAACGCGCCGCCTTCGACTTCCTCGCCACCGAAGACTACAAGGAAGGCCTCGACGCCTTCTTCGCCAAGCGCACGCCGGTGTTCAAGGGGCGCTGAAAGCAAAAAGCCCCGGGCTCGCCGGGGCTTTTTGTGGTCAGCTCAAACCCGCCAGCGGGGTCAGCCCGCCAGCACCGTGTGCAGCATCTTCGCCGACAGCACAATCAACACCCCGGCGAAGACCTTCTTCAGCGTCGCCACCGGGAGCTTGTGGGCGAGCCGGGCACCGATCGGCGCGGTGAGGCTGGAGAGCAGGCTGAGCAGCACCAGCGCCGGCAGATACACATAGCCGACGCTCCATTCGGGCAGGCCTGCCATGCCCCAGCCGTTGATCAGGTAGCCCAGCGCCCCGGCCAGGGCAATCGGCAGGCCGATCGCCGCCGAGGTGCCGATGGCGTTGTGCACCTTGACGTTGCACCAGGTCATGAAGGGCACCGACAGCGAGCCGCCGCCGATCGCCACCAGCGACGAGATCGCCCCGATCACCCCGCCCACGCCGACGAGCCCGGCGGTGCCCGGCAGCTCGCGGCTGGGCTTGGGCTTGACGTTGAGGATCATCTGCACCGCCACGTAGGCCGTGAAGCAGGCAAAGAAGATCGCCAGCGGCTGGGTGGGCGCCCGCGACGCCACGAAGGTGCCGGCGAAGGTGCCCGCCAGCACGCCCGGCGCGATGCCGCGCACGATGTCCCAGCGCACCGCGCCGTGGGCGTGGTGGGCGCGCAGGCTGGAGATCGAGGTGATCACGATGCCGGCCATCGAGGTGCCCAGCGCCAGATGCACCATGTGCTCCCGCGGGAAACCCTGGGCGGCGAACAGCGTGGTGAGCATCGGCACCATGATCGCCCCGCCTCCCACGCCGAGCAGCCCGGCAAAAAAGCCCACGAAGGCGCCGAGCGCCAGGTAGGCGGCCAGCCATTCGATACCGATGTTCATGTTCAGTCCTGAAGATCCGTTGCGCCGAGCAGTTGCCCGACGATGAAGCGCCATTCGGCCGGCTCGACCGGGGTGATCGACAGCCGGTTGCCGCGGGCGAGGATGCGCATGTTCGCCAGTTCCGGGTGGCTGCGCAATTCGGGCAAACCCACCAGCCGCGTCTTCCTCACGAAGCCCACGTCCACATGCAGCCAGCGCGGCTTGTCGGGCGTGGCCTTGGGGTCGAAGTACTTGCTCGCCGGGTCGAACTGGGTGGCGTCCGGATAAGGTGCGCTGGCGACCCGCGCGATGCCGGCGATGCCCGGCTCGGCGCAGCCGGAGTGGTAGAACAGCACCCCGTCGCCCACCCGCATGGCGTCGCGCATGAAGTTGCGCGCCTGGTAGTTGCGCACGCCGTACCAGGGCACCGTCTGGCCGGGGCGCGCGGCCAGGCCGTCGATGGAGACGTCGTCGGGTTCGGATTTCATCAGCCAGCAGGGCATGGCGGCACCTCGTTGCAGTGGGACGCGCCCACCGAGGCGCGCGTCGAAGCCGCGGTTGTCTCGCAAAATGCGGCGAAGCACAAGCCGGCGGCCCGCAAAGCGCCTCCCGCGCCGGGCGAACCGCTATCATCCAGGGCATCCCGAACCCGAACCGGATGCCCGGCCGGCATACCTCAACCGCGAGCCCATCTCCATGCGCACCGACTTCCCGCGTCTGCCCCGCGGCGGCATCGCCCGCCTGCTGTTCGTGGCCTGGGCCCTGTGGCTGGCGGCGGCCGGCTGCAGCGCGGCACCCAGCCATGCCCGCCATGCCCCGCCGGCCGCCGCCGAGCCCGCCCCGCCGGCCGCCGTCGCCGTGCCGGCCGGCGAGGAGGCCGAGCTGGTGCTGATGAACCGCAAGATCGTGCGCTTCCGGGCGACCTTCCTCGGCGCCCCACCCCACCAGCGGGCCGAGCGCGGGCGGCATGCGATCGTCGTGCAGCTCGAGCGGGGCGGCAGCGACAGCGTCAGCGTCAGCGTGCAGCCCAACCCGGTGGGCAACATCGTGCTGGTCGGCGGCCAGCTGGCCTTCGTGCTCACCCCCGAAGACACCGACAAGCTCGCCGGCGAGAGCCTGGACGCGCTCACCGACGCCACCCTGGCGGCCCTGCGCACG
>JAKLLO010000037.1 GCA_023150095.1 Zoogloea sp.
ATTCGAGGCCAAAACGGGACGGCACCGCCGAAGAAGGCGGTGATTTGCCGAAGGAATTGAGCCAGATTCGGTCGCGATCATCGTTGCGCGGTGGAATTTACTGAAAAGCTTGGGTTATTCGAGGTGCCCTTCAATGAGTTGCTGGCCGACTTCGAAGCCCGGCGCGCCGTTCTGTTGTCTGCGGGAAAGGCTGCACTACGTATCGATGATTGCCGGCGGCGCCTCCACGCCCAGCAAGGTGCCGTGACGACCATCGAGAAAGCGATCGAGCAAGCAACCCGGGATCTGGCTTCCAAGCGCGACGAATTGAGCGTCCAGCGCCTGCTCGTCGAGTCGCATCGGGCAACGCTCGACCAAATGCGCGCAGCGAGTTTGCCCAACCTGTGGGATCGCCTTCTTGCCCTGTTCGGCCGGGAGACGTCACGCATGGCGGCGCTGCGCCAGGCGCTCGAACTGCCCACCTTGGCCTTGGCTGAGGGAAGCAGGATGCTCGCAAATCTGGCACGCGAGGTAGCCGCAGACGAAGCACAACTCAAGCGACAGGGGGAACAACTCCGCTCGCTGCAGACTGAATTGGTGGCGGTGGAGCGAGAGCATCAAAGGCTCCAGAAGGCCGTGCAGGCGGGCTACGACACCGGCGCCCGGCATTTCCCCGATGCCAAGCTGTGGTCGCTGCCGACGGCCGAACGGCAGCGGGCGTCCGTTGCGGTCAGCCCGGCGCTGGATGGCTTGCGCGCCCGCATCTTCCTGCAGGCAGTGGAATTGCACCGCCTGACGGTGCTGGCCAATGCCGGCAAGTTCATCGCCAACCTGCGCGCCGTCCACGGCATGCTGACCGGATCGCTGCGCGACAAACTGCCCCTGGACCGGCGGCCGTTGCTGTGGGATGCCTTCTTCTTTGTGGTGCCGGTGGTGTCCACCACACTGGCCTCCTTCGATCGCCTGTTCGTCGGGATGGGGCAGGAAAGCCTGGGATGGCTGCTTATCGACGAGGCCGGACAGGCCACGCCGCAGTCTGCCGCCGGCGCCATCTGGCGCAGCCAGCGCGCGGTGCTTATCGGTGACCCGCTGCAAATCGAACCGGTTTTCACGGTGCCGTTGGGGTTGGTGGAGGACTTTCGGCGGCGTCACGGGGTTGCGCCTAGGTGGTCGCCCACGGGCGAGTCGGTACAGACGCTGGCGGACCGCATTACCCCCTTCGGATCATGGGTCGCGCAATCCAAGGCCGGGAATCCGGGCGAGCGCGAGCGCATCTGGACGGGCATGCCGCTGCGCACTCACCGGCGCTGCGACGACCCGATGTTCTCAGTCGCCAACGCCATTGCCTACGCCGGCCAGATGGTGCAGGGGAGGGTCGATGACAACGGTGAGCCGATGCCGATCGATTTCGACTGCGTACTGGGGGAGAGCCGTTGGATCGATGTGCGGGGCGACGCCAAACAGCATCCCGTGGTGGAAGATGAGATCGCGGCACTGATCGAGTGCCTGCAGCGCTTACGGGCGCGACCTGCAATCACCAGGCCGGATAAACCAGCCAAGATCTTCGTGATTTCTCCATTCCGCAAGGTCAAGAATGCGTGTGCGGCGCGCCTCAAGAAGGCGGGGCTCTCGAACGTCGAGTGCGGCACGGTACACACCTTCCAGGGCAAGGAAGCCGAAATCGTCTTCCTGGTGCTGGGAACCGCGCCTGGGCAAGCGGGCGCGGGTGCCCGTGACTGGGCCTCGGGAAAACCCAATCTGCTCAACGTGGCAATCACCCGTGCCAAGTGCCGGCTCTATGTGATCGGCAATGCCCAGGAATGGTCGCGATTGGATTATTTCTCCGAGTTGCACGCCGCGCTGGCCGTCAAAAGAATCTCGGCGGCAGAGGCTTTTGCGACAGCGGATTGATGTTACCCAAGCCGGCTATTTCAAGCCGTGCTGATGGAGGTATTGGATGCAAATCGTCTTGCTGAGGCACGGGATGCCAAAGGTCGACAAAGACCGTCGGTGCAATGCTGCTGAATTTGGCCGCTGGGTTTCTGAATACAATGCGGCAGGCATCGACGCTGACTGCCGACCGCCGCAACCTGCCGTTGATCAAGCGAACAAGTGCAATTTCGTCGTCTGCAGCAGTCTTCCCCGCTCGCTGGAGTCTGCCAGGGCTCTGGGCATAGAGAGCATCGGCGTATGCGAATCGGTGTTTCGAGAAATGGATATGCCTTATGCGAATCTGCGGTTCCCACGGTTATCCTTGCCGGTGTGGTCGGTGTTGTTCCGACTGATTTGGGCAGGCGGATACTCAGCGAATGCCGAATCATTTGGCGCAGCAAGGAAACGTGCGCGCGATTGTGCCAAGCGATTGGTGGAACTGGCGTCCGTGCATGGCTCGGTATTGTTCGTCGGGCACGGCTCGCTAAACTGGTTCATCGCAAGATACCTCAGGAGCATGGGCTGGGCAGGGCCCAGGAAAGCTCCCAGGAAGTACTGGGAGTTCGGTGTCTACTGCCCGCAAACAACATAACTGCGGTTCATGCCGAGCACTCGACATCATCTGCAGACCTGGCTTCCGCGATGCCGCTACTCGGATGCAGCGGGGGCGCAGGTTTAGACGTCCATCGCCTGCGCGGTGACGGAAAGTGCATCCAGGTCGATCACCACATCGGCCATCGCGGTCAGCTCCGGCGTCTGCGAAATGAAGATCTCCCGCGCATACCCGCCCAGACGCAGCACTTCGCGCTTCATCGCCACGAACATGCGCTTGCGCGCCGGATCCAGAGCGCCATCGGCCTCGTCGCTGAAGAGCGTGCCGTAGCAGCGGCCGCTGTTCTGTGCCAGGTACAAGGCCACCGCACGCACCAAGCACTCGTTCACCCAGATCCTCTCCCCTCCGCTCATCTGCTCGACCCGCTTGCGCTGCCCGGACTCCCCGTCGTGAACCTCGACAACGAAGCCCTCGCGCTGCTCGCCCTTGCGGGTTTCGAGTTGAGTCAGCAATGACACCGTGAACCGAGGGCCGTAGCTCGCCAGCAGCAGGTCGTTGGCGAGGCCCGCCAGGGTGGGGCCCGCGTCGTCAATCGCCAACGCGATCAGGCCATCGTTGCCCAGACACTTGACCAGCAGGTTCCAGTTGCCCAGTTGTGCATCGACCTGGGCGATGCGCGCGGCTGCACCGGCCCGTTCCCGCTTCCTGTCCCGGATCTGCCGGTCCAAAGCGTCCCGCCTTTCAGCGTCCCTGACCGCCTGCAGGTGCGCACGCTCGACCTCGGCGACGGCGGCCTGCGCCGCAGCCAGGGCCCGCTCCGCCTCGGGTAGCACTCGACCGTCGAGCGCCACCGGCAAGGCCGCCAGCGCCTCGTCCATCCGATCAAGCCCCTGCCGGTAATGCTTGGCCTGCTGCTCGTGCTGAGCCTCCAGAGCCTTCAATGTCGTCCCGATGTCGAGGCGCTCGACACGCTCCTCATCACTGTCCCCGTCCTGGTTTGGAGCTTGTGCCAACACTTCTAACTCCCCCTCGATGTCCTTGCGTCGGGTCAGCGCCTGTTCGATCTCTCGCCTCCGCGCGGCCAACCGGCCGTACCGGATTGCCCGCTCGCGGGCGATGGCTTCCCGGCGTTCAGCACGTTCCAGCACCTGGGACGCCTGCGCCAGGGCACGACGCCGCGCCTCGTGCTCGCTCAATTGCCGCCGGACATCTGCCTCATCGGTGGACAAGCGCCGGATCGCCCCCTGGGCGCTGGGCATCAACACCTGCGCTTCGCGGGCGTCGCCCAGAAGCTTGCACTGCCCCTGCAGGTCGGTCCCGGCACAGGGTACCTCGCGCGTGAGCCCGAGCCGGCGCGTCAGCTCCTCGGCCCGCAGGGCGGCTTGCCCCGCCTCCCGCTCGATCGCTTTCAGGCGCTGCTTGGCGACCTCCCATGCTGCTGTGCATCGGCTGAGTTCCTGCGTCTGATGGCGTGCGGACTGCAACCGCTCAGCACGGCTCGCCACGACGGATTCGACCAGCGACAGCCGATGACCCGCTCGTCGCACGGCGGCCACGTCCTGCAAAGCAGCGTCGCATTGTCGATGCTGGAGGGAGAGCGTCTGGCGCTGCGCTGCCCGTTGCGCCTTGCGGTGAGCGATGCGCTGTTCGAGACGCTCCAGGCGTTGCCGCTGAGCCTGCACCTGCGCGGCGATCCCCTCGATCACTTGCTTGCCCGCGCGGATCAGGGAACTGCGCTCGCCGCTCAACTGGGCTCGCCGAGCTTCGAAGCCTCGCGCCTGCTCGAAGGCCGCTTGCTGGCGGGCGAGATGCGTGTGGGCAATCTCCTGCGCGCGCTGAGCGCCCGACCGGGCACGCGTCTGCGCAGTGATGCGCGCGCCGGTATCGCCCAACCGCTGATGCTCGTCCTCGAGGCGCAGGAGCTGTTCGTCCAGGCCCGCCTGTTGCCCGCGTACGGCGACCAGACCAGCCTTCAGCAGGTCGGCCACCTGAGCAGCTTTTTTCCCCTCGTTGCGGATGTGCTCCTGCCCCAGCAGGTCGGCGAGCAAGGTCTTGATCTCGCTGTTCTGGTAGGCGCTCAGCTGGCGCTTGCCTTGGGCGCTGAATGCGGAGGTGAAGAAGGTCTCGGCACTGCCCAGCAGGTGTTCGATACAGCGGTTGTAGGTCCCGGTCTTGCCGTCGGACACGGTGCCATCCGGCAACGCCATAGGGTGCCAACGTCCCTCTGCATCGGCTTCGAACAGAAAGGCCTCCGTCGCACGTCGGCCGTTGCTGCGGATCACAACCTGCGAGCGGAAGCGTCGGCCCGCGTGCAGCCAGATCAGATCCTTCTCGCTTTCCGGCAGCACGACATGGTCGTAGTAGGAAAAGCCACCCGGCCCCGCCAGGGTGGCGCGGGATGGCAGTGTCAAGAAGGGCTGGAGGTTGTCGAGGAGGGTGCTTTTGCCACGACCGTTGGCGCCGGCCAGCGCCACCAATTCGGCATCGCCAGCGAGCCGCTCCAGGTCCAGCGTCAGCACGTCCCGTCCCAGGCCGTCGCGAATGCCGCGAAAGCCCTTCAAAGTAAGCGAAAGGGGAAACATCGCATCAGGCTCCAAAGGTCAGAGCCTTCAGCTTCCCACCCATTGAAGCCACTTCAACGGCATGCGTGCACTGACCGGGATGCCGAGCCTCAACCGAGTTCCTCCGCGCATTCAATCATCGGCGTCGGGGCACGCACCACGTCGGATGTCGACGCCGAGCGAAGCAGCCGCTCGGCAATTGTCGTCGGCCCGGCTTCGCTCAACGCATCCAGGCACGTCAGGACGCAAGCGGGCTCTACCCCTGTAAGTTCGGCCCAGCGCCGCACCTTGCCATCCAGGGAACCGAGCTGGCTGATGCCTGGCGCCCGAGCGCGCACAACCGGAACGATCCGGCCTTCCAGCTTGGTCTGCGCCGCCCCCGCCAGCAACCGAATGATCGCGGCGCGATCCACCGCATGGCGATCCTCGTCCGCCACCGTCCAACGCACACGCACGTGTGCGCCCTTGAGGCCATGGCTATCGATGGCCTCGCGCAGCGCCTCCAGATCGGGGCGTCCTTCGAAGACGATATCGATGGTGCGCCGCGCCGGCGTCGGCACCAATTCACACGCAGCAGCGTCAGCGCCCACCTCCCACAACAGGAAGCCCTTCTCGCCCTCTTCCCCAAAATGGAAGCGCCCGATGGACCCTGCATAGGCGATGCACTGGCGACCAGCCCGCCCATCCTGCATCCAGGATTGATGCCGGTGGATGTGCCCCAGCATCACGGCCTGGGTTTCGGCGCTGAACAGCACGCCGGTGCTGAACTCGTGGTCGAAGCCCGCCATTGGAACACCGTGCTCGGAAAGGCTGCCGAACACCGTTCCGTGCGAAACGGCCACGGTCGGAATGCCAAGCGCCCGAGCCCTCCGGTTGTTTGGAGCAAAGCCCGCGAGCAGCAGAGCCAAGTGCTCGCCGACCGCCTGGGGCGCATCGACCGCACCGACGGTGGCCGCGACCACGGCCTTGTTGATGGTCGGCACGCAGGACACCAGCAGCCGCGCGTCGGCCGGCACGTCCTCGAAGCGCCAGTTGCTCGACGCCTGCCACAGGCCCTCCCGCGTCAACGCGACCTGCTCGATGCGGTCGGCGACATGTACTGGATGACGTACCCCCAGTAGCCGGAACACCGACAGCGTCCCCGGCGGCTCATGGGAGAACGTCCCCTGCAACATCAGCACCGGGCAATGGTCGGCCAGCCGGCGCACCTGCGCGAGCAGCTTCAGGGTGGCCGGCTCATGCAGGTCCAGGCCGTGGTCGGTGGCATCGCCCGAGAGGATCGCCGCCTCGACCTGCTCGACAATCGCCCGGTCCACTGCGGCCCCAAAGCATCGGTCAGCTTCCTCCAGCGTCGCCGCGCCGTAGTGCAGGTCGGAAAAATGAGCGATGCGCATGGTCAAACCCTCCCGGCCGCCGCGCCCAGGGCGGACTCGATCTTGTCGGCGTAGCCTTCGGAATCGTTGGCGTAACGCTCCATCTCGTCCCAAGCGCGACCACGGCCATGGGGATTGATCTTCCAACCCCGCCCCCAGCGGCGATCAGCGTACTGCTGGAAGCGCTGACCTTCGATGCCCATGACCTCGGCACGGCTCAGCAACTGTTCGAGCGTGGGATTGCCTGGGCGCATGGGCGGTTCCTCTGGTGCGGGTGCCATCGTTGGCCCGTGACTGGGAGCGGCCTCCCGTTCGTCCGGCACACCGGCCACCGGCGCCCCTTCCAGCACTTGCCCTGCCTGGGTCGCCTGCATGATCGCCGTCTCGGTGTCTTCGTCGTCGCGCAGCAGCGAGGTCACATCGACGGGGGCTTCCAGTTCGATGATCCACTGCGGCACGCGTACAGCCCGCCCCGCCTCGTCGATGTGCGGCACATCGCGCAACACCTTGGTGAGGTAGAAGGTCTCGCGCGAGCGGCCGAGGAAACCCGAGATGCGACCACCGCGCATGTGGCCGATGGCCTGGAAGCGCTGGATCGCGTTGCTCATCGCGTAGAAGCTCGTCGTCGGCAGCTCCAGCGCGCTGATGGTGCGGATGCCCGGAATGAAAAACAGGAAGCGGCCGGTCAGGTTGCACTGGCGTGCCTGATACTCAGGGCAGGACTCGGGATCGCAAACCCCGCCGTTTTCCTCGCGCAGCATCGTCTTGCGCCCGCCGAAAACACGGATCGCGCGGCGACCGGTATGGTCCACCGAAACCGGCGCATGGCACATGCAATGACGCACTTGGCCGTCGACCGAATACTGCGACCAAAAGCGTTTCTCGTGCATCCCCCAGGCTGCCAGTTCGTGGGGCATGACGCTCTGCCAGTGGTCGGCCGGAAAAACGACAGGAAAGCGGTACAGGCGCCTGCCTTGGCCACGGTCCTCCCCGTAGGCGTCGAGAATCTGCCGGGCCACCTCCGGGTTTGGAAAATCCTGTCCCCGGACGGTGAACCAGGGCACATTGCGCGGCACCAGCGGCGACTTCAACTGAGGCAGAGCATCCTTCAAGGCGCGCTCGATCTGCTCGAACGAGTGCCCATCGGCCACGCCCTGCCTGTAAATATCCTTGGCCTGCGGCACATCGGCCGCCCGCTTGGTGAGAACCATGATGCCCGGACGGATCTTTCCACCGATCGGGATGCGGGCAGGCCCTTGACCCAGCAGCGTCGGCTGCTCGACAGAACCGCCCTGGACCTTGACGACTACGTTCGTCATGAGTTCGCTCCTTCATGAACTTCGGCAGATGCCGACGATTCATGCTCTCAGGCAGCGATGGGCTTTCAAGCTTGTGTTTTGCTGTGCCAGCACCGGGCATCCTCGTTGTCTATCGAGAGGATGCAGCCACGGGAGGGAATAACGTGATCGGCTGGTCGGTCCACCAGATCCACGGCGGCGGAGACATCCGCGCGATGGCCTGCATCTTGGTCACCCGCTCCTTTTCCTCCGCAAACGCGCTGACCACATGCATGGCGACAGGCTCAGCGCCGACGTCAATCAGCAGCGCATTCGGAAATCCCGCCGTGCTCTTCGCGTCGTAGCGCAAGGGCTTGATGAAGCGTCGCTGCTGCTCTACCAGCGCGTGGATGAGTTCGATCTCGTGTGCCCCCTCCACCGGAATCCAGTGCTCCGTCGTCAGCATCAAGCTCAATGCGTCCACTTCATAGACGTGCTCACGCTTGGCCCGGATCAAAGCCGTCAAGACCATGCGTGGCCGGTAACCCGCATCAGCGTCCTGTACCTCGAAATATGCCGCATAGGCCCGCCGAGCGCGCTCCCAGGTCTTGTCGGCGATGAGCAGCGGCGCGTCGGGCATGTGTTTGATCCATACGCGGCGCCCGAACGCCGTCGCCTCGCAGGTCTTGAATTCGCCTACGACTACCGCCAACGGCAATTGACCATCCCGAGGCTGCAGAATCGCGAGCTTGTCGCGGCGGCGTTGGGCGGCGGCGGCCTTCGACGCTTCGCTAAAGGGCTCGGGCACGTGGAGGCGGTGGGCCAGCGACTGCCCCTTGACGGTTATCTCCGCCGCGGCCTCCAGCAAGTGCTTGCAGATGACGCCCTGGTTGCGCTTGCCTGCCATGGCGGGCAGCCAACGATTGAAGCCAGCCCGCTCAAAGAGAAAGTGCGTCAAGGCGCGCAAACTCATCCGACGGCGGGGAACGTTGATTTCACCCGGATCGTGGGGTTCGCCCGTTGCGACACCCCGGCCAAGGACTCGCACCCACGGGAAATCGACTCGCAACTCGACGCTGCCTGGCAACGTCTCGATGATGGCCTCCCCAATCAGCTCGCCGAGCCCGGACTGCTGAGCGTCTGGCTCGTAGGACGGGCACTGCGGATGATGCCGCCCTCCGGTACCCGGCATGCGCTTGATGACGTACTGTCGGTGGCGTGCCACGTACATCTCGACGCCCTCGGGCACGCACAGGCAACGAGGCCGATCCGCACCCTCTCGCACACGCGCCAGAATCTCCTGCAAGCGAGGATCCAGAGCGTCATACACCTGTCCAGCAATCGAGAAGCGCGGAGCGTCCATGGAGGTTCCGAAAAGCCCATCGTGCCCCTGGCGCGCTCGGAACGCCATTCGAAATCATCACCAGGACAGGCCGATTTCGACGTCGGCCCCGGGCTGCGCCTCTCCACGGCAACAGCGCAAAGCGGTGTCCGGCGGCGCAACCTGATGATGTCCGAAGAAACGAGGCTGACGCACACACGAGGACGCGCAGCCACGCGGCACATCCAGGTGACTCCGCGCCTTGTTGAGCCGACAACAAACGCCTACATCTGGTTGGACTCCACGCGCCGAAGGACTGACGCACAGTCCTTCAACACCTCGTCCAACGTCAGCACCTCCTCAATGTGATGGGCACCCGGCGTCAGACGGGCGGCCAGCAGCGTGCGAGCCACCTTGGCCGCCACCGCAGCCGTGCATGTCGCTTCCCCGTCCCCGGCAACGGCCCAACTCGCGCGATCACCAGCCTGGCTGAGTGCATCGACCTGAACCATGAATCCACTGCCACCCACCGGCGCATGCGCCGCCACCCAAGCCAGCGACTTCGCCAAGCCGTACGCCGGCAGCCAACGCCGCACGCGCAAGCGCGCCATCCAGGCAAAGGCCTGTGTCACCAGCCGCGAATCGAAACACAGCCAGGTGGCGGCCGACTGCAGCGTCAGCGTCCGTGGCAGCGTGTGCTGGTCCGAGAAGTCGAAGCGGTAGGCAGTTCTTCGGCCATGGGGCGCCGCAAGCCATACCGGCCGCGCCTCGCCGAAGGCGCGAACAGCCCGCTGCCCGGCAGTTGTCTGGACCGTGAACGCAGTCCCCAACCGGTCCAGCGTCCAGCGGATGGCGGCCAGTCCGTGGACCTCCCCTGCGCCCAGCAGCACCGTGATATCGGCGTGCCGCAGCGGCCCCAGGCGGTCGCGGGCTTCGCGCACCAGCAGATTGGTAAGCCCCGGCGCGACACCGACGCTCAGGACCGCGCTGGAGCGCCGCAGCGCGTCTGCCATCCATTGGCTCCGCACGGCGTCCAACACTGAAGCCGTGGCCGAGATGTCGACATAGTGAATGTCTGTGGCCTGGCACTGCATGGCGATCCGCGGGCTCGCTTCTTCAACGCAGTTGACCACCACGGTCACCCGGTGCGGCGAGGCCTCGGGCGCAAGCAAGCTTCTCTCCCCCAAGGCCACCGCCGTGGCCCGAGGGCCAAGGGCCTGGCAGAACCCACGAGCCCGCTCCAGGCTGCGCCCGGCGACCAGCACATGACAGCGGCTGTCGCGCAGCAGGGTGCGGACGATACCGCCTCCCACCGCGCCATAGCCGCCAATGACCAATACCGCCGGGTCGGCGCCTTCGGTCGTGGCATTCGTCGTGTTCGTCATGATGTTGGATGCCCTCGTCGCAGACAGCGGCGCCCGGCCAGCGCTGTGCACAGGGCTCCCGCCGCCAGAGCTCCCAGCATCGCCGCGTCGCCAAAGCGGTCGAGCAGCAGGCCCGCCAAGGGTGGCACCCCGACTCGGCACAGCGAGAACAGCCCGGCCTGCAGGCCGTAGTCGAGCACCCGGTGGCGATCGCGGGAGAACTCCATCATCAAGGCGAACGCGAGTGATGAAGCCAACCCCATCGCCAGGGCCAGCGCCGCGCTGCCCGCCAGCAATCCCAACATGCCAACCTGAAAAACCAGGGCAGCGGCAAGCAGCCCCAAGGCCAGCACATTGGCCCATGCCGACAGCCACGCCGCCGACATCAGGCGCTCGCGCCGCACCCAGCCTGCCGCGAGGCTGGCACCCGCGCCCAAGGCCCCGCCCCCCAAACCTGCAACCACCGCCACCTGCCCGGCCGGCAGTCCATGATCCAGCAGCAGCGGCTTGAGAAACACCCACGCGGCCGCGACGAAGGGAAACTGCCCGACCAGCAGCAGAGTCCAGGCTGGAGCACCCGGCTGCCGGAAGAAACCCTGCCAGACGCGCCAGGGCGCCTGCTCCGGCTCGGGGGACACCGGGGGCATCACGCACACTGGCGCTCCGGCGCGGCGGCCCAGCACCGCCACCACGACCAAGGCGCTCAGCACGCACGCCGCCAGAATCATGAAGGGCAGCGCCCAACCCCTAGCCTGTTGGACCAGCAACATGGCCCCTCCCCCCACGACCGCGCCCGCGAAGGTGGCTGCGGCTCGGATGCCGCCAGCCAGCGGCCGGGCCTGTGGCGGCAACAGCCCGATGGCCAGCGCCTGCACCGGGATGTCGGCCCAGGTGGACAGCAGCGCCGCCAGCAAGGCCAGCGCGAAGAGCGTGGCCTTGCCCGCCTGATCACCGGCCACCGCCATGGCCAGCAGGCACAGCGCGAATCCGCCGCCCGTCAGCCACGCCCAGCGCAGCCAGGCATGTATCCCGGACGACTGCGCGGACGGCAGGCCGGACGGCGAGTTGAACGGCACGGGGGCCGGCCAGCGTTCCACCGGAATCGCCAGCAGCGCCTTGAACACCGCGGGCAGGCCGGCGAGTTGGAAGAGGCCGATCTCCGTACCCGACCAGCCCTGCTGGCGCATGACCAGCGGCAACCCCAGCCAGAGGTAGATGGCTGGCGCCGTCAGCGCGAAGTTCACCCACCCGAACAGCGCTTGTTGGACGCCAAGGCGCAGCCTGCTGCTCATGGCGCAGCCCGCCGGGCCACGACGACCTGCTGCACGGCCATCGGAAACTGGCCGGACGCGAACTGCTCGATGCGCTCGAAGCCGACACGCGCCATGGCGGCGGCCAGTTCGCCCTCGCGCGTGACCTGTCGCTCGAGCATGCGCAGCGGCAGATACCACGGCACCACGCTGCGCGCCGCCTCCCGGGCCTGCGGCAGCTCCGCCTGCACCGCCACCAGCACGCCGCCGGGCTGCAGGGCGGCGAGGATCTTGCGCAAGGCCACGTCGATGTCCGGAACGAAGTGCAGCACCGAAGAACACCAGATGAGATCGTAGCCCGACCCGATGTCGTCAGTGGCCAGGCTGCCCCCCAGCGTGGACAGCCGACCGCCGAGGCCTTTCGCGGCGATGTTGTCGGCCGCCACAGCCACCGTTTCGGGGAAGTCGAACACGACACCCTGAAGGTCCGAGTGCCGCTCGACCAGGGCGATGGCCACCAGGCCCGGGCCGCCACCCAGGTCGAGCAGCAGCCGGGCCCGGTCAAATTCCGGCAGGTGCGTCATCACCTCAACGGCGGCCGGCGCCGTCACTGCGCGCTGCTCCTGGGCGATCTGCACCCGCGCCGCGGCCGCCCATTGCGCTGCGCCGCCGGATGGTCCGTGGTCGGCCGGGAGTGGAAGCTTGGCGGCGCTCGGCCCGTGGCGAACGTGCTCGCCCAGGCTGTCGACGAAGCCGCGCATCGAACGCAGCCGGAACAGCCAGGCCTTGGCGCAGGACAAGTCCGAGCCGTGGGCAAGGTAGGTCCGCACGCCCGTTTCGAGACGATAGCTCGGGGCGTCATCGGTGGCGCCGTCATCATCGACCTGGCCTTCATCGCCTCCAGGAAAATCGCGCGCCAACACGCCCATGCTCCACAAGAGCTCCAGCAGATGGGCGGTGCCGACGGGGTGCAGCTGCAGGCGTTGCGCCAACGTCGCGGCGGGGGTCGGCTGCTCCAAGGCATCCAGGGCGTCCAGCACGCCAAGCTCTACGGCGAGCCGCAATCCTTCGGCCTGAACGGGGGCCACCGCCAGATCCCACCAGCGGCGTAGGTCATGGGTTTGTTCGAGACTCATGAAGTCAGCTCCTGGTCGATCAAAGACGGAAGGTCAGCCGCAGCCCGGCTTCACGGGGCGGGCTGTAGAGGGTGATCGTGCTTGCTGGAAAGCCGACCACGTCGTAGTGCTTGTCGGCGGCGTTGTTGACGTAGGCGGTCAGCTCGGCGCGGGTCCACACGTAACCGGCCGCCAGGTTGACGACGCCATACCCCGCCCGCTTGTTGGCCGGCGTGTTGGCCGCATCGACATAGACCTTGCCGGCCCCGACGACCTGTGCCTGCGCGAACCAGCCCGAGGGCGCGTCGTAGCGCACGCCGAGATGGCCATTGACGTCTGGGGCAAAGGGGTTGCGCTTGCCGGCGTGGTCGCTGCTGCCATCGCGGAACTCGCGGAAACGCGTGCGGTTCAGTCCAAGAGCCGCCTGCATCTGCCAACCGCTGCCGATCAGCCAGCGCAGTTCGGCCTCGGCACCGGTCGAACGGGCAGACGCCGCGTTGGTCATGAACACCTGGCCGGGCACCGCGCCCATCTGCTGAACCTGCATGTCGTCGATGTCCATGCGGTAGACAGCCGTGCTGTAGCGCACGCGGCGGTTCAGCAGGTGGCCCTTGGCGCCGACCTCGAAGGCCCGCACCTTCTCGGGCTCATAGCGGCGCTGGACCTCGGGTGCGAAGGCATTGAATCCCCCCGCCCGAAAGCCGTCGGACACGCTGGCGTACAGCTGTGCTGCGGGCTGCCACTCGTATTGCAACGCGAGCTTGGGGCTGGCATGCGTCCAGGTGCGGGACAACTCGCTGTTGCCGGCCAGCGCAAAGCGTATCTCGTCACGCTCGATCCGCAGGCCGGCCTGGACTGACCACTGCGCCGCCAGCGGCACGTCCCAGTGGGTGAAGATGGCAGCGGAGTTCCCCTTCTGCGTCGCCCGTGTGCGCGTCAGCGCGAGCGGCGTCTTCTGCTCGAAGTTCAAGGTGTTGTCGTCGCCATCGAGATAGAGGCCGGCCAGCCAGCGAGCGTCACCGGCCCTCCCCTCCAGGCGCAGCTCCTGCGACAGGGTCTTGAAGTGATAGTCACGGCCCAGGTGCAGCAGATCGGCCGGCTGGAAGTCGGTGTCCTGCTGAATGCGGTCGAAGTACTCGTTGCTCGCCGTAATGGAACGCAGGCGCAGGTCGGCGGCGAGTTCGTGGGCAATGTCCAGCGACGCCGAGCGGGCCTTGGAGCGGTTCCAGCTCGCGGTGCCGGAGCGCACGGTTTCCCGCTTGCCGCCGGTCGGCCCCCACAGCGATCCGCCGTCGTCATGCTCACGCTGACTGAAGCGCAACGTGGCGTCCGTCCGTGCATCGGGCGTCCAGCGCAAGGCCACGCGCCCGCCCTTGCGCTCGCGGTCGTCTTCCTTGCGGCCGCTGTAGGTGTTGTCGATGAAGCCGTCCTGCCGGGAGAATTCGCCTGCCACGCCCAGGAAAAGTGTGTTCTCCACCAGGGCCCGGCTGGCGTCGAAGCGCAGGGCCTGCTTGTCACGGCTACCCAGGTCGAGCGAGACGGCGGCATACGGCGCATTGCCCGGGCGGCGGGTGACGATGTTGACCACACCGGCCTCGGCGTTGCGTCCATAGAGCGTCGACTGCGGACCGCGCAGCACCTCCACGCGCTCCACCCCCAGCAGCGCATCGTCGAAGCCGAGCCCGCGCAGTGTCGCCACACCGTCCACCACCAGCGCGGTGGACGACGAGAAGGACGTGACGTTGGCCGACAGCCCGCGCATCACCGGCGGTTGCGCGCCCGACTGCCCCATGGTCTGAAACGTGAAGCCGGGAGTCATCGCGGCCACGCCATCCAGGCCGCGCACGCCATTGGCCTCGAGCTCCTCGCCGTCAAAGACGGACACGCTGGCGGGCACACGCTCAAGCGCTTGCGACTGCTTGTTCACCGTGACCGTGACGGCCGGCAACTCGTGCTCCGGTTCATTCGCGGGCTGCGCCGCGGCCGGCAGGGCCGTCATCATCAGCGGTAGCAGCCCCAAGTATCGGGTGGGCATGGGTCGTTCTCCTTGAGTTTCAGACGATTTCCATGTTAAGAATGAATGAGAATGGTTCTCATACAACTTCATTGGAATTCGGGAGGGATTCGTATGCAAACGGGAGGAAGGCCAGGCGCCATGGCCGATGAGGCGTCCTTGCCCGGTCGCCCTGGCGACTGCTGGATCGAGCGGACCACGCTCGACGACGGGCTGACGGTGGTGCGCTCGCACTACCAGCCGGCGCGGGATCTCGCGGAAGCGTCCGTCCAGGACGTCGCCGGGCCGACACTGGTGATCACCTACGGCTTGTCCGGCGAGTCCGGCTTCGTGGCCGAAGATGGGTCCAGCCTGCGCTTTGGCGCCGGGCGCACCACCCTCGCGGCCTTTGCGCACACGCGAGGTGAGCGGCGCTTCCGGGCGCAGACGGCCGTGCGCCAGCTGAGGCTGGTGCTCAACGGCCGCGCGCTCGAGCGCTATCTCGGCGAGGCGGCCATTGCACACCTGGCCAGTCGCAAAGGGATTCGCCTGCTGGACGAGCACCCCACGACGGCTGGGTGCCGCGCCCTGCTCTATCCGCTGCTGTCGCCCGGCGCCGCGACGCCTGTGGACCGCCACATCGCCGCCCTCACCCTGGCGGCGGAGCATCTGCGCCCGCTCATGCCGGCCTCGGCACCCGCCTCTTCATCTCTGCGCCTGAGCACGGCCGACATCGAGAAACTCGCCCGAGCCCGAGATCTGATGCAGAACCACATGGACCGTGCGCTGACGATTCCATACCTAAGCGCTGCGGTCGGTCTCAACGAGTGCAAGTTCAAGCAGGGGTTTCGTGAGATCTACGGCACCCCACCCCACCAGTTCCTGCTTGAACTGCGCATGCAGCATGCACGAGCGCTGCTGCAGTCCGGATGCCAGGTGGCACAGGCCGCCTATGCGGTTGGGTACCGCCACCCGGCCAGTTTCAGCGCGGCCTTTACTCGGCACTTCGGGCACGTGCCCAAGTCGGTGGGTCAGAGTTGACATCACCAGGCGGGAGGGCTTGACTTCGAGCGCACTCGAACTTTCAGAATCCTCCCCATGGCATCCCTCCTGACCATCGCCGAAGTCGCCGAACGCACCGGCCTGACGGCTCACACCCTGCGCTACTACGAGCGCGCCGGGCTGATCGTGCCTGTGGCCCGCGCGCCCGGCGGCCAGCGTCGCTACTCGGCCTCGGACCTGGACTGGATTGGATTCCTGCTGCGCCTGCGCGAGACCCAGATGCCCATCGGGCAGATGCAGGCTTTCGCCCAACTCCGCAGCGAAGGGAAGGTCACCGCACCCGAGCGGCGCGAGATGCTGGAACAGCACATCGCGCAGGTGCTCGCTTCGATCGACGCCATGCAGCGCGCCGCCCAGGCGCTGCACGCCAAGATCGAGCACTACCGGGATCTCGAGGCTTCCCTTCGCTGCGAACCTGAGTCCCGTAAGGAAAACGCCCATGACCCTAAAAACCAATCCCCGCTACCACCGCGGCCTGGACAAGCTGCGAGAAATCGACGGCCAGGCCGGTGAGCGCGTCGTCGCCAGCCTCGCCGACATCGCGCCCGACTTCGCCCGCTACCTGATCGAGTTCCCCTTCGGCGACATCTACTCCCGTCCCGGGCTCGACCTGCGCAGCCGCGAGATCGCCGTAGTGGCAGCACTCACCGCGATGGGCAATGCCATGCCGCAACTCAGGGTCCATCTCCACGGAGCGCTGAACGTTGGCGTCACGCGGGAGGAGATCGTCGAGGTGATCATGCAGATGGCGGTCTATGCCGGATTTCCGGCGGCCCTCAACGGCCTGGGCGCCGCCCGTGAGGTCTTCGCGATCGTGGGCGCGGAAGGCGACCCGCCGGCATAAGACACAGTCGGCACAGCCCCCGTCTTTATCGGATCACTCCACCGCCACCTTGCCGAACACGGACTCGAACAGCATGGTTCCGTCCACGCCAGTGTCGTGAATCGGATTCGATCGCTTTATCGTTTGGGCGGCTGCGTACGAGCGCAGTCCGGGCAGTAGCCATAGAGCGCCAACCGGTGACGGGTGAGGCGGTAGTTGTGGATCACCGCCGCATCCTGCCGCAAGGCCTCGATGGCTTCGTTGCGAAACTCGTCCACCCGGCCGCACCCGAGGCAAACCAAGTGATCGTGATCCCCACCCTCGTTGACTTCATAGAGCGCCTTGCCCGACTCGAAAACGTTGCGGGACAACAGGCCGGCCGATTCCAGTTGCGACAGCACCCGGTAAACCGTGGCCAGGCCCACGTCACTACCTTGCTTGAGCAGCCGCCGATAGACGTCTTCGGCGGACAAGTGGCGCTCGCTGCTGGCGCGGATGATCTCCAGCACGAGCCGACGCGGCAGGGTCGCCTTCAGGCCGACGCTTTTCAGTTCCTGGTTGTCCACCTTCTGGATAGTCTTCATACGCTGGCCCGAACATTGGAAACTCGACATCGCTCTGACCACTCGGCATCGCTGTGTCGCAACCCTTGGGCAAGCCCAGGACGCTGAAACCCAGGTGCATTGCCCGTGGCAGCACACCGCATTTGCTCTACTGATGCAGACGGACGAACGGCGTACTTGTTTACCCTGCCGAACCGCACGCGACAAGGAGCTTGAACAAGCCGCGCCTGGATTCCATACCGCGACAGCACCAAGCTCAGGTACCCGGCTCAGTCACGAATCCCAGCTTCAGCACACCGGCCCGTTGCACGGCGGCCATCACTTTGACGACACGCTCGTAGTCCACCTTGCGATCGCCGCGAATGAAAATTTCCGGCTGGGGCTGCTGCGTGGCGGCTGCCTCAAGACGCGAGGTCAGTTGCACCTCATTGACGGTGTCTTCATTCCAGTGCAGCTCGCCATCAGCCGTGACCGAAATGTTCACGCTCTCGGGTTTGACGAGGTTGGGCGTATTGTCCGCGCGCGGCAGATCGAGTTTCACCGAATGCGTGAGCACCGGCACGGTGATGATGAAGATGATGAGCAGCACCAGCATCACGTCCACCAGCGGGGTCATGTTGATCTCGCTGACCATCTCGTCGCCGTTGTCGAGTCCGCTTCCGAAGGCCATGGCACTCCCCCTCACGCCTGCGCCGCGGCGCGCACGGGCACGGGCACGGGCACGGCCTTGCCGTTGCCATTGGCTTTCGCAACGGGCGCACCGGTCAAGAAGTAGGCATGCAGCTGCCGCGCAAAGCGGTTGAGCTTGCCCAGCATCCCCTTGTTGGCCCGCATCAGCGCGTTGTAGCCCAGCACGGCGGGGATGGCGACGGCCAGACCGAAGGCCGTCATGATCAGCGCCTCGCCGACCGGACCGGCCACCTTGTCGATGCTGGCCTGCCCCGCCACGCCGATGCCCACCAGTGCGTGGTAGATGCCCCACACGGTGCCGAACAGGCCCACAAAGGGCGCGGTGGCGCCCACCGAGGCCAGCACCGACAGGCCGCTTTGCAGGCGCTCGGCGCTCTCATCGATCGCCCCGCGCAGGCTCTCGGTCAGCCATTCGGCCAGGCTGATCTGGCCGTGCAGGTCTTCCCGGTTGCTGGCATGGTGATCGATGGCGGCCTTGCCCTCCTCGGCGAGGTGGCGAAAGGGATTGTTCTCGGCATCGCCATTGAGCATGTGCAGGCCCTCGCCGAAGCTGTGCGCATGCCAGAAGTCGGCCGAAGCGCGGGCCGAACGGCGCAGCTTCACCACGCGCCAAGCGCGCGTGACGATGATGAACCATGAGGCGACGGACATCAGCAGCAGCAACACGGCCACGGTACGGATCACCGGGTCGCCGCCGCTCCACAGCGCGGCGATGCCGTAAGGGTTGTTAGTCATGAACGGACTCCTTTCTTGGGAAACGGGAATTGCATTTCGGGTGGACGTGCCTACGAATCCAGCTGGAAATCGAGCGGCTGCACGTACCAGTACGGGATGGGTTCATTGCCGCGCTTGGCGGGGATGTAGCGCCAGCGGCGTACCGCCTCCAGCGCGGCATCGTCCAGCCGCGAGAAACCGCTGCTGCGCTTGAGCTTGATCTGGCCGACGCTTCCGTCCGGGAGGATGTACACGTCGAACAGCACGCGGCCCTCTTCGCGCAGGCGGCGCGACTGCGCCGGATATGCCGGAGCGGGGTTGTTGAGCATCGCGGCGTCGGCGCGCGGCGGTGTGACGGGCGCGGCGGACTCTCTGGCTTCAGACGCGGGAGCCGGGGCAGCCGCCTGCACGGCCACTGCCGTTGTGGCCTGCGGTGGGGCGGGTGGTTCGGGCGGCGGCACCGTCACGGCGCGATCTGAGGGCGGCGCTTTTGGCGACGGTGGCTGCGGTGTTGGCCGTGGTCGCTGCACCGGCACCGGTCGAGGCTGCCGCACCATTGGCAAGGGCTTGGGCTCGACGGTAGCAGCCGGTGCCGACACCAGCATCCCCACGACCGCAGGCGGCGTGGTCAGCACCGGGCTGCGGTTCAGCGTGGTTGTCAGCCACCACAGTGCCGCCAGGTGCGCGGCGCAGATCACGACGAAAGGCACGCCCTGATCCAAGGCAAGGCGTTGCCAGTGTTGGCCGGGAGAAGTGATGGGAAATAGGGTTGGGAATCGCGTCACACAGGCGTCCTCTGAGTTGGTTGCTTCTTTCGGAACGGCTCCGCACTCACGGTCGGAGGCCGGGCGCGCCATATCCGTGTCTTCAGCGGCGGCAATGAAGTGGTAGAGGCGGCGCGGCTCCATGCTCATCCCCCTCAGCGCTCGAAGTTCCATACCAGCTTGAGCATGGCGCGGGTCTGGTTGGGCAGCAGGTCGCGCTGTGCCCCGGTGTAGCCCAGGCGATCGAGCGAGAAGATGAGCTCCCGATCCGGGGCCAGCAGCCAGCGCAGGCGCGCGCTGACGCCCAGCTCGTTCGACACGTTGTCCCACTGCAGCAGCAGGCTCTGCGCCAAACGGGTATTGGGGGTGTGATCAAGTCGCAAACTAGCCGTACGGACAGTGAAGCGCCCCGAGGACAGGCGGATCGCATTCCTGGCAAGACCGGCCCGCCAGCCCCAGTGCGGGCTGGGTTTCCAGGCCAATTGCAAGACTTGGTCGTCGCGATGTCCATCGTAATACCCGCCGCTGCGGAACTCCGCATGCGCGGAAACCGGTCGGGACGGGGAGGTCTCGACATACCCGAACAAGTAGTGCCAGCCATAGCTGCCCGGTTGTACGGTGACACCCGGCACCGGGGTGTAGGTGGACGCCAGGCGGTCCCCTTCGAAGAACATCTCGACCATCGCCGTATCACCGGCCGCATTGGTGTACCCAATCTCCGGGTTGAGCAGCCATGAGTGTTCGCTGTCGTCCTGCTTGCGACGGAAGTTCCAGTCGACGCCCGGGATAATGTTCTCGCCGCCACGCGTGCGATGCCACCAGCCCAACTCGCCCTGCCCCCGCGTTACGCCCGCTTCGGCCAGATAGCCGAGGGCGGGATTGAAGCGCGCATCGATGTGCTGCACTTCAGCATTGCCGGTGAGGCCTACGTTGGGATACTTCAGGCTGGCGCCCCAGGAACGCCCGCTACCCAACCCAGCATTGGTCGATTCCAGCATCCAGGCATGGGTCTCCAGGGTCTTGCCGCCCTCCCCGCCGGGCGGCGCCCAGTTGGAATCCCGAAATTGGTAATCTACGCCCCACAGGCTACTGCCGGACGTCCCTTCAGGATTGCCGCGTGTGGCCATCAACCCGACGCGACCGCGGCTGCCCAGCGGGCTCGCGACACGCAGCACCGCCACGTCGGCGGCGCGCTGATCGGGCTCGCCAGGCTCGGTTGCCCCCCCGCAACGCGTGCGCCGAAGAGCCCGAAGTCGGTGCCAGCGAGTTGGCCTGAGAACTTGAGACCGGCATCCAGGCTGCGCCCGCGCCCGGTCGCATCCAGCCCGACCCGGCGCGAGTAGTACGGAATGACCGCACTCTCCACCAGACCGCCGAAGGTGAAGCGTCCCGCGTCCTGCAGGAAGAACTCGCGTTTCTCGGGGCGGAAGAGCTCGAAACGCGTGAGGTTGACGGTGCGTTCGTCAGCCTCGGCCTCGCCGAAGTCGATGTTCAGCGCGGCCGTGGTGCGCAACCCCGAAGGGCTCTCGTGAAACACCTCCAGGCCGGGTTCCAGACGCTGCCGCGCGCGGCCGGTGCCCGAGGCGGCAGCCGACTCGCTGGTGGCGCGCAGCGAGGTCTTCAGGCGCAGCCCCCAGCCGTCGTGGTCGGCAGCAATGGCCGGCATCGGCAGCGCATCGCCCAAGGAATACACCTCCTTGTCGGGCTGGATGCCGGCCAGCCGCACGCGCTCGCTGCCCCGCGGCATCCAGCGCTCCGCATTGATGCGCCAGGTGCGCACTTCATCGCCACCGATGGGTCGCCCGCGCCCGAACACCGACAGCGGGATCGTGATGTCGGCGTGCCAGCCGTCGGCCTCGACGCGCGCCTCGCTGCGCCACAGCGCGTCCCAATCGAAGCGCATCTGCCCGCCATCGAAGATCAGCGCGTCGAACTGGGCCCCGTTGGCGTTGACGGCGAAGAGGTAGCCGTTGCGGCCGTCGCCATCGGGATCGAACACCAGCGTCACCTGATCTTCCGTGAGCATGCCCTCCACGTCCCGACGCATTTGCTGCGCGACGATGGCCGCTGGTTCGGGATCGTAGGCATGCACCTGGATGTGCAAAGCCTTGCCATCGTGGGCCATGCGCAACTCGGTGCGGCGACTGGGCGCCGACCCCGCCATCGGTGCCACCTGGACAAAACCGGCGATCGGTGCCGCATCAGCCAGCGATGGCACCGTGTCGCCAGCGGGTACCGTTGCAGGCAGGCGCACGGCAGCGGCCAGGATTGCCGGTGCTGGAGGAACAGAATCCTGCGCGGCCATCGCCGAAGAGGCGGCCAGCACAGCGGCAAGCGCCGCTGCCCGGCAGGTCAGGCCCGACCTCCATCCGCTCAGTGGCGCATGGCTTCGAAGGCCGCTCGGGCTACACGTGCTGCTGAATTGTCTGCCCATGGGGTCACGCAGCCCTGTCCTGTGAGACCGCCTTCATGGGCGACCCTGTACCGCCGGTAGGCCGATCGACCGCATGATCCCGCGCGGCCAGTCGCACACGGCCCTGGCGCTTCTTCCACCAAATGACCACGCCGGTGACCGACAACATGGCCACCACCAGCCCCATGGCGCAGATGAACAGCTTCATCGGCAGACCAGCCACCACACCGCCCACCGCTGCCATGTGCAGACTGGTCAGCCAGGTTCGGATCGTGTCGCCGCTGGCCACGCCGGTCGGCAGCCACAGGCTTTTGAATGCCCCTGTGTCGGCATCGAACACCAGGCTGGTGCCGCCCCAGCGGTGGCTGACGTCGCGGCTGCTGATCACGCTGTAGTGATACACGCCGCTGCGCGGGTCGTGCATCAGCGCATCCTCGCGCACGATGGAGAACCCCTGCTCCCTGGCCTGCTCGGCCATCTGCCGGCGCCCCAATTCACGCGCCTCGTACCAAGCGATAGCGGGATCGATCTTCGGAGCGGGCAACGGTTTCAGTGCGCCGCCGTCAGGCTGGTGTGCGAAAACGACCTTCATCACCGGGTCGTACACCTCGGATAGGTTGAAGGCCACGCTGCTCCAGGCCAGCACGAAGAGCATCGCCCACACCCACAGGCCGCCGGCGCGGTGCAGGTCGAAATTCAACTTGTAGCTGCCACCGCCCCAGCGCACCTTCCACGAAGGCCACCAGCGTGCCGCCCAGGGCTTGCCGCCGGGCTTCGCCGCGGAGTTCGGCTTGGTGCCTTTGCGCACCGGCGCCGGAAAGGTCAGGTACGCGCCGATGAAACAATCCAGCGTCCACAACAGCGCGATGACGCCAAACACATAGCTGCCCACCACCCCCAGCGCGAGCTGGTAGTGCAGCCGGTAGATGAAAGGCATCAGATTTTTCGTACCCTGGGAAAGATCACCCCACTTGCGCTCACCCAGCACGCGGCCGGTATACGGATCCACGAAGACCTGGTCATTGAGCAGTTCGGGCTCGATACCCGTGGCCGGGTTCGGCAGCGCGAACAAACGCAGCACCTGCGCATGCCCCGGTTCGAAAGTCAGCGGCGCATACGCCACCAGTGCCTGCGGATAAGCCGTCTGCACCCGCTCGCGCAATACCAGCGCATCCACCGGTGCGGCATAGGGCGCTGGTGGCGTCACGCGAAACAGCTGAGGGCTGATGGTCGCTTCCAGCTCGTCATTCCAGGCCAACAGCGCCCCGGTCAGGCCGGCAACCAGCAGAAAGCCAGCCATGACCAGCCCCACCCAGCGGTGCACCAGCACGAGCAAAGGGCGATCGATCCCCCAGTGCCGGCGGGCGACGCCATTCCGCCCAAGCGTCATGACACGGCGGTCAGATTGGCGGACGGCGATTTGAGCGAAGTGCGATCGGCAGGCGTCTCTATTGCGACGACTTGGCCGCTCTCCATGCGGATCAGGCGATCGGCCAGATGAAAGTAACGATCGTCATGGGAGATCACCAGCACCGCCTTGCCCTTGGTTTTCAGCTCAGGCAGCAGTTCCCGATAGAAAACTTCCTTGAACACAGGGTCCTGATCTGCGGCCCACTCGTCGAACACCAGGAAGGGCCGATCCTCCAGGTAGGCGACCACCAGGGCCAGCCGCTTGCGTTGCCCCTGGGACAAGGCCCGCGTCGTGAAGGCACCGTCGCGCACCTGCACCTTGTGTTGCAGATGGAGCTTCTCCAGCAGCGCGTTGCCCTGCGTATCCAGTTCGGCCGATGCGGCATCGAGCATGTGCTCGAACAGATGGAAATCCGAAAAGATTGCCGAGAAGGTCTGGCGATAGCGGTCGCGATTGGCATCACCGACCGGCTCGCCATTGATCAGGATGGCACCCTGCTCCGGCCGGTACAGGCCCACCAGCAGCTTGGCCAGCGAGGTCTTGCCGCTGCCGTTGCCCCCCACTAGGTAAGTGATCTGCCCGGGAGAAAAGACCAGATCGACAGGTCCCAGGGTGAACAGGTCGTCCACGCCTTCGTGGTAGTAGCGATGGCTGATGCCTTGGAGTACCAGCCCTTCTAGGCGTGGCACCAGCCCGGACACCGCATCGCTTTCGGTGTGTTCGAGCTGCCGCGTGATCTCGTCGATGCGAGCGCCGGACACCTTCGCCAGATTGGCGCGCGGCAACGCGATCAGCAGGCTTTCCAACGGCGCGACCATGTACACAAAAACCAGCGCGAAGCCAGTCATGATGCGCCCCCGCTCGGGCACGTCACCCACCAACACGAACAGCACCAGCCCGATGAAGCCGTAAATCAGGAAGTTGCCCCACGCGGAGGACACCAGGAACACCGACATGCCGAACGCGCGCTCGCGCCGCACCGTCTCGATCGAGCCGCCCAACACGTCCTCAGAGAACCGAAGGCGCTTCGCGGCGTGCAGCCGCAGTTCCTTGGCGCCCTCCACCAGCGAGCGGAAGTGGTCGAACAAGCGATCCTGCTCTTTCGACGCCACATCCAGATGCCGGATCGCCCGCAGGTGCGCAAGGTGATAGCCCAGCGAACCCAGCCCGATGACCAACACGGCCGCCAGGAACACCTGCCACGAGAGCCAGGCCATATAGGTCAGGCATCCCGACACGATGATGGCGTTGACCAGGATCGTCGGGAAACTCACGAAGAACTCGGCCACCTGCGTGCTGTGCTCCGACAAGGCAGACTGAACCTTCGGGCCACCGATCTCCTCCAGCCGCCGGAAATCCGCCGCGATCACGCGAGCGGAAATGAAGCGCCGCAGGTCGGCATGAGCACGCTGGTTCAAGCGCTCGAACAACACCGAGGCCACCATCTGGCTCAACATCGCCGCCACCGCGAAGGCCGCAAAACGCCACGCCAGCATCACGCGCTCCGCCGAAGACGTCGCCGTCAAGGCTGCATTGATCTGCGTGAGGAGCAGCACACTGCACACGCCGCTGGTCACACTAGCCAGCGCGGCAGCGATCAGCAACTTGCGCGACTGTTGAATCAGATAGCTAAGCAAACCGGTTCACCTTGAGAGGAAATGGAGGGGAGGCGGACACAGCTCGCTTGACCACGGGTTCTGGAGCCACCAACACCAAGACGAGCAACCCGCCCGTTTGTTTAGGTGAACATCCATCCGTCCAGAACGTCATGGGCACATGAGATATCCGCTTCAGGACCTCCCCCGCCCCGCGCCCTGCCGTCAGACGAACAGCCGTGCGCCAAGGGAGCGGCGATGATTCCCCTGCTCGCCCCCTTGTTTCAGGGTGAATGGGCGGACTATGGTGAGACGCTCGCCTGCGCCCCCCAATGGCCGACCGGAGCAATTTCAATCATCCAACTGTCGAGCGATGACGTCCTGCTCGGCCACATCCTTCGACGCTATGCGACCCACCTAGGCGTCACAGGCAATGACCTGCGCGCCGCAGCATCGGCGTGGAGCCTGGACTACCTGTGGGCCCTGCTGCCGCCGGTCGCCGCAGCGGCGAGCGTGCTGCAGCATCGTTTCCCGATGCGCGCCGGCGATGTCGCAGTGAGCCTGGGCGACACGGGCGCTCCCGTTCGCTTTCACATCATCCACGAAGGCCACCCCATGCCCGGCAGCTCAACGGGCGCCCGCTACGACGCTCTGCTTGAAGAGCACCTCGCACCGCTATTCAAGGCCATCAGCAGACAAACTCGCCTCGCGCCGAAGATCCTTTGGGGCAATGCCGCGCGCTACCTGGAAGCTATTTTCGACCAGGCGCTTGAACTGACCGGCCATGCCGAGCATGTCGCTACAGACCGAGAAATGTTGCTGCAAAAACCGATACGTCCAAACGGCCACCCCAACCCCCTGTACGGCCGGCAGCGCAACTCGGTCCGAATCGAAGATGGTGCCGCCACCACGATCACTCTGCACCGCCAGTGCTGCCTGTTCTACCGGCTGCCCGGCCAGGGCTATTGCGGTGCCTGCCCGTTGGCGCCGGAGCATCGTCGAGCGACGGGGTAGCCCAGCGATGTCATAGGCGCTGGTTCCCCAAGTCGAGATTGGTCAGACTGCCGTCCAACCCGCTACGATCATCCGCAGCGAGTATGGGCCAGCAATCCTGGCGCTCCAACTCAGGGACTCAGCACAAGACGACTACGCTTGGGATCGCGTGCGATCTCATCCTCCCGGAACGGGAAGCGCAGCCAAGCCTTGCGAGCATACCGGGCAACCGGAGCCGCACCTTGGCCGCCAGCCACTGCAGCTTCGTCCTGGCCGTGTGCGAGCAACGTGTGCGCTTCCACCCCGGACGGGCCAAAACGCACCACCTGAAGGTAGCTGTTCGCCAAGGAGTCCGGCCCCAACTTGTTGCCGCCATCATCGTTGCAAGCCACGGTGAAATAGCCCGCCGAGTGGCATCCGCCATAGACCGGGAAGCGATACCCCCCGCTCGCCACAAAGCGATGAGCTCCCAACACCCCATCCAGCGACCACCCCTTGGCACCAAACTCCACCACGGTCGCAGCCAGCGCCTTGGCCGCCGTTCCTTCACTCGTCAGCAGCTTGCGAGGAGTATCCAAAGGGGCGTCGCTGGAGAAAGCAACGCTGTAGAGATCGTCGGCCGGAATCTGTTCCAGGCGAGCCCAGAGGGCCTCCCACAGCAAAACACCATGGTCGCCGTGATCTGCCTTGTTCGACCAGCGGCGCAGAACCTCGCAGGCCCGCCCGACGTCGACCTTGCGTGCCGCCGTTCCAACCTTCACCAGCCCGTCCAGCCCCGCTGCCTTCAGCATGTCGGCATCTAGTTCGACGACCGGCTGCACGCAAGCCTGGGCAAGCACCTCGCCCTTGAACAACTCGGCGGAATAGGACCGCGGTGTCAGCACATCCCTCATCACACGGCGACTCAGGGCTTCGGCCGATGTGACCTGGCCCCGCAGCAGATCGAGCGCCATGTGGTGCCCCAATCTACCCCGCAGATCCAGCGGCTTGCGCTCGCCACCCAGTAGCGACGGGAACCCCTCCAGCGGCTGGCGGACATTGCTGAGCCAGTAGCTGTCGTTCATGTTCGCCACATAGTCTTCGCGCAGCAGCCAGGGCAATGCAGCAACCGGCATGGCGCCCGGCTGCACCGCAGCCGGATCCACCCGCCAGTCGCAGGCCGAGCGGCTGCCGTCGAGGACGGGGGTGAGCGGATCCACGCTCGCGAATCCCGTAGCCAACGGCGTCGTGCACGCCTTGCGTAGGTCGTCCGGGGCATTGGGCACTGCACCGACATCGCCATACCAGACCCGTCCGTCCCCACGACCCTCACCCCGTCCAATCGCCACAGTATTGACCCAGGGAACTGCCGCCTCGCGGCGCTGGATGGCGATGAAATCGTCCAGCGACTTCGCCTGATTCCAGTAGAAGAAGTTGCGGAAGATGCGAAAGTTCTCAGCGTTCACATCCCTAATGACCAGCGCGTGGGCCGCACCCCAGCCAAAGGCTGCGTTGTGGCCGGCGAGGTCAACCACCGGTCCGAAACGAGTTTGGTAGAAGGTGCGGGTCAAACGGCGCACGCGCCCATCGTCTCCACGCACGTCGACGCCGACCTCGCGCGCCGCCATCGCCTCGGTCTTTCCATCGACCAGGTAGCGCGTCGGATCGGCCGCATCCAGCGTCACATCGAACAGCCCGAAACGGCGCGCCTCCGATACCGTGTGGCTCCAAGCCACTTGGTCGTTGAAACCGATCATGACCACCGGCACGCCGAGGAAGGCCACACCCGCCACGTCGACCTTGCCAGGTATCGTCAGATGCATCTGGTAGAAGCGATCCGGGCCACCCCAGTACCAATGCGGATTGCCGAACAACACTGCACCGTCTCCGCCCGTGGCCTCGCGGCCAAAGGCGAGGACGTTGCTGCCAATGCCGGGCTGCGCGCCAATTCGCTGAGCGAGCCGGCTGCGCAGCGCCGCATCGCCTCCCTCCCCCACTTTGGCCTCGGATGTGGACTTCGCTGGCTTGGCATTCGCCATCTCGGTGATGAACTTGGCGTAGCCGGCCGCAATCTGGGCCGCAAACATGCGCCGATGAATGTCGTCCGCCGTGATGTCCCGAACCCAGGGCTGCTTCAAGCAAGACCGGCCAGTCGCTCGCACCCGGCCGCTGCGGGCATCCGCCAGATAACGGTTGTACCCGGCGGCAAACCCGTCGACGAGCTCATTCAACTCGGGTGGGTGCTGCTCTCTATAGCTGGCCAACACCTTGTCATCGGCGAAGGCGCGGAAGAAAAAGTCCAGATCGACGTTTTTCGGTCTTCCGAAGGTGGAGTCGCGCGCCGGTCGGCCATCGGCCCCGAAGAACCAGGCGCGCCGCCCCTCGTAGGTGACGAAAGCCTCGGCCAAAGTGCACAGCGCATCCTGCGCCTGCACATAGCCGACCCCGATCCCCAGTTCACGCCAACTGCCCGCCCGAAGATGCGGGATGCCATCCGTGGTGCGCCTGATCTCGACGCCTGTCACCACCGGCTGGGCCGATGGCACCGGCGCCTTCGCATGCGAGGCCCCCGCCAACAGCTGCAGCCCACCGCAAAGCATCAACGCCCAGGCGCGCCATCCAGCTGCGCCTCGCCCCTCTCCCAACAACCCGCTCACGAAGAACACGCTTCAAATCCTTCCAGTACATTCAAGACGTTGACACCGATTTCCTCGACCGCGTAGCCACCTTCCAGCACAAAGACCGTGGGTAGCCCGGCGTGCGCGATGTCCTCGCCAACCCTGAGGTAATCGTCACTGCACAACCTGAACCCGGAGATCGGGTCGGCCTCGTAGGTATCGACCCCCAACGACACCACCAACGCATCGGCACGGAAGTCGCCGATGGCGCGCAGCCCCCCCGCCAGCGCCGCGCGCCAAGCAGGGAACTCGGTTCCTCGTGGCAACGGGATGTTCAGGTTGAAGCCGCGCCCGGCCTCCAGCCCCACCTCGTCGGGATAGCCCAGGTAGAACGGGTACTCGGTCCGCGGATCGCCGTGAATGCTCGCGAAGAAGACATCGGCGCGTTCGTAGAAGAGGCTCTGCGTGCCGTTGCCATGGTGATAGTCGACGTCCAGCACCGCCACTCGCTCGGCACCGCCGTCGCGCAGTGCCTGCGCCGCAAGGGCGGCGTTGTTCAAGAAGCAATAGCCCCCGAAGAAATCGTGGCCGGCATGGTGGCCGGGCGGGCGGGTCAGCGCGAAAGCCGACCTTGAGCCCGAGCGGATACGTTCGACGGCGGACAGCGCACACGCCGCACCACCACGCGCTGCTCGCCATGTACCGCTGGTTAGCGGCGTACCCACATCGAATGAGAACAGGCCCATGCGTGCCGCGAAGTTTTCAGGCAGCACGTCGCTGCGATGCTGCCGTACCGGCCAAACCGAAGGCAGTGCATCCCGATCACGGTGAGCCGGATTCAGCGCCACCCACTCGTCCCAGGCACCACGAAGAAAATCGACGTAACGCGGCGCGTGAACCCGATGCAACACCGAATCGTCGAAAGGCACGGGCTCCTCAATGACTCCCAGCTGGCGACAGCGAAGCTCCTCCAGCACGCGCTCGGCGCGCGCTGCCACCTCGAAGCACGGCACGAACTCGCCACGAAACATCTCCAGCCTGCCCTGATGATGGACGTGATCAGCGTTGTAGAACGTGATCATGCCGGCTCGTTCGCAACACCATCAGACAGTCCAGCCATATGCGCCAGCCCCTGCTGCAGGGCCGGGAACAGGCTGTTGTTGAAGTTGTTCCAGCGCAGCTCCAGGATGGTGTCCTGCGGATCGATCCGGGTATTGAGCACATCGAGGATCACCTCGCCGGAATCGATGCCGTTGTCAACGTAGTGGAACGATGCCCCGGTCCTGTCCACCACCGGCACCTGCTTCGTCTCCATCGTCTGCCAGTTCACCACCTTCTGACCCTTCGCACCATGCAGCGCATCGAGGGTTGCATAGGCACCTCGGCGCTCGTAGGGCGACTCGATCCGTGTGATGCCGGGATGGATGTTGACGATCTTGCGATCAAACGGCGCCCCCGGGCGCACCAATTCATCAAGGATGACCAGCAGCCCGTCGAGCACCACCAACTCCGCGCCCAGCGTCAACAACTTGTCCAGCAGGCGAGCCTCGAAGGCACTCTTGCCCGCGGCACGCTCGGCCGCATCCAGGGGCAGCCGGCGGTAGGTCGAGGGAATGGCGCACAGCAGATCGTTCACGCGCCGCCCGCCCACTTCAAGCGTCGGCGGATAGAACCACTGCCCACCAGGCTGATACGAGAAGCCGTAGTCCTTGACCTGCCCCCTGTCCCGAGCCGACCCCTCGTCGTCGTCATAAATGACCGCTTCCAGGGAGTAGGCATCCCCCAGTCTCGTCCCATTCAAAGCTTCGACCAGGTACTCGAGCGGCGACTTCATGTACCGCCGCTCCCCCTTGTATTCGATGGCCTGCCCAGCCTTGTCGGCCGCGGCATTCCTCAACGACCAAACGTAAACAAGCTTCGTCTTTGCCATGTACACCCTATCACCACGAAGTTAGAAGAAATGACCCGCGTACCAGCGCGCGAACGCCCAGCGCGACATGACCAGTGCGGAGCATCCAGCCTGATCACACAGGACGAGGCATCGCGCGGCGAGCCACACAGATCCACACCTACACATCCAAGACGAACGACCGGCTTGATTGTTTAAGGGCCGCCTCACATAGCCCATGAGAGATCCCTGAAAGCGAACCACCCAGGCAGGTCGACTAAACAAATGCCGAGGCACCTCGTCTTGATATCCGTAACCCGGCCCGACACGCGGCCGACAACTTGGTGCACCCATGTGGTGCTGATTCAACCTAACAAAGGAGTGCGGCATGCTCATTCATGACTTCATCGGCATCGGCTTCGGCCCGTCCAACATCGCGCTTGCCATCGCCTTGGACGAGAAGCGGCAAGCCGGCGCCCAGAACGTCAGTTCGCTGTTCATCGAGCGGCAAACGGGTTTCACTTGGCATCCGAACATGGTGCTCGATCACGCGCACATGCAGATCTCCTTCCTCAAGGACCTGGCCACGCTGCGCAACCCGACCAGCCGCTTCACCTTCGTCAACTATCTGCACGAGAAGCAGCGCCTACAGGACTTCATCAACCTCAAGACCTTCTTCCCCAGCCGCCACGAGTTCAGCGACTACTTCGCTTGGGCAGCAGCCCAGTTCGAAGATCGTTGCGTCTATGGCGAAACCGTCTTCGAGGTGTTGCCGGAGAAGCGCGGCGGCGAAGTCACCCTGCTGCGCGTTCGCTCTCGCGACCAGTCCGGCGAGGTACATGAGCGCCTGGCCCGCAACCTCGTCGTGAGCGTTGGCGGCACCGTTCATGTGCCCGAGTGCTTCCGACCTTTCAAGGACGACCCGCGGATCTTTCACTCCCACAACTATCTGGGCAGCATCGCGGCCAACGCTCAAGCTCAAAAGATCGCCGTCATCGGTGCAGGCCAGAGCGCCGCTGAAATCTTCATGGACCTCCATGGCCGACCCAATGCCCCTCAGGTCGACCTCGTCATGCGCGCGCAGGCCATCAAGCCGTCCGACGACAGCCCTTTCGTCAACGAGATTTTCAACGTCGACTTCGTCGACTACATGTACAGCCGCACGCCGGCCGAACGCGCCGAACTGTTGCGCGAGTTCCGCCACGCCAACTACGCCTGCCCGGATCTGGAACTGATTCAGCAGATTTTCAAGGTTTTCTACGAACAGAGGGTCAAGGCAGAGACACGTCACCAGTTCCTGCGCCGGCATGAAGTCAGGGAAGTTCGTACCGCCAACGATGGCATCTACCTGACGCTACACGACCTGAACAACGAACAGGCCAGCACCAGCCGCTATGACGCGGTGGTGCTGGCAACAGGCTACGAGCGCCAGTACCACAAGACTGTGCTCACCTCCCTTGCTCCGTACCTCGGCGACTTCGAGATCGACCGCCACTACCGTCTCAAGACCGCCCCCGACTTCCACCCGGCCATCTTCGTGCAGGGTGCCAGCGAACCGACACACGGCCTGAGTGACACGCTGCTGTCCGTGACCGCGGTGCGCACGGGCGAGATCGGTACCGCGTTGTTGGCGACGGCACAGTCTCCACAGCAGCGAGTGGCTATTGGCGCCCTGTGATCAGGTCAGCTTCGCTTCCCGTTTCTACCAACCCCATATCCCCAAACACTTACCTTCCGATTAAGCGACCAGTCATGCCAAATCACGTCACCCTTAATGAAAGAGAGGTGCCTGTCGCACAACTCACCCCGATCGCTCGCGTCCTTCAAACTGGCCTTCTCGGGTTATTTGTCACCAGCATTGCTTGCGCTGCCGAGTCCGCGGAAGCACAAAAGGAACTCCCGGAAGCCACATTGCCGGTAGTGTCTGTTAAGGCAAGCGCTGATCAGGAAACGGCGACGGGACCGGTGCAAGGCTATGTAGCGAAGCGTAGTTCCACCGCAACAAAGACTGATACCTCGATCCTTGAAACGCCGCAGTCAGTTTCGGTGATCACTAGGGAGGAGCTTGACGCGCGCGGAGCAACATCAGTCATCGAAGCCATTCGCTATGTGCCTGGTGTTCTTGCAGAGACCTACGGTCGCGATGATCGAGGCTTTGAGTGGTTCACCATCCGTGGCTTCGAGAATATCTACTCTGCCAGCTATCTAGATGGCTTGCGCCAGCCGGGAAATGGCTACACAAGCCAGCAGAACGAACCCTATGGCTTGGAGCGGATTGAAGTCCTTCGTGGTCCATCATCAGTTATGTACGGCCAGGGCGATGCTGGTGGCGTCGTGGCGCGCGTAAGTAAGCGCCCCAATGTGGCCCTCAACAACGAAGTGCGGATTCAAATCGGCAACTTCGGCCGACGAGAGTTGGCAACTGACGTGGGGGGCCTCCTCTCAGAGGACGGAAGCTTGATGTATAGACTGATTGCACTCGGCCGTGACAATCAGCCGCAAAACGACTATTCAAACTATGAAGAGAAACGTACGAAGCGTGTCTACTTAGCTCCGTCCATTACCTGGCGTCAGTCCGATGACACTTCGTTGACTCTACTTTCTGATTTTCTGGATATCCGCGCGGGGACCAATGCGACAGAGTATCTAGGAGCGGGCCAACAGCGCTCCGGAGTGCTAACCGGTGAGCCGGCTTTTGATCGACACAACCAACGACAATGGAGTCTTGGGTATCAGTTCGAGCACCGACTCGACACCACATGGACGTTCCGTCAAAACATGCGCACGGCGTCG
>JAKLLO010000274.1 GCA_023150095.1 Zoogloea sp.
GCGTTTGGCGGCCGTCATCACTGCGGACTTCGCGCCTTGGATCAGCAGCGTGCGCAGGTAGTCGTCGCCGCGTTTGGTGATGCGCCCCAGACTGGCCTTGCCGCCGGTGGAGTTCTGGCTGGGCACCAGGCCGAGCCAGGCGCCGAACTGGCGCGCGCTGGCGAACCGCGCGAAGTCGCCCACCGTGGCCACCAGGGCCGAGGCGGTGGTCGGGCCCACACCCAGCAGCGTGGCGGCTTTGGCTGCGCGCGCGTCGGCGCGCACATGCGCGGCGATGCGCTCGTCGCACCAGGCCATCTGCAAATCCAAGTCGATCCAGTGCAGCAGCGCGCGCTGCAGGCCCAGGCGGGCCACGCCGGGCAGTTCGTTGCTGGCGTCCTCGATCACCTCGGCCAGCACCCGGCGCAGCGCCTCGGGGCTTTGCGGGAAGACCAGGCCGAACTCGGCCGGCAGGCCGCGGATGCGGTTGACGATGGCGGTGCGCTCTTCCTTGAAGCCCTCGCGCAGGCGGTGCACGGCCAACTGCCCCTGCTGCTCGGCGGACTTGACCGGCACGAAGCGCATGTGCGGGCGCCCAGCGGCCTCGCAGATCGCTGCGGCATCGTTGGCGTCGTTCTTGCCGCTGCGCCCGGCCATGCGGTAGGGCGTGACGAAGTGGCCGGCGATCAGCCGCGCATCGACCCCAACAGGCGCAGCCGGCGCGCCACGTGATGGGCGCCGCCGCAGGCCTCCATCGCCAGCGCGCAGCCCGCAGGCAGCTCGGCGCACCAGGCAAAGAAGCGCTCGGGCGACATCGACTTGGCCAGCACCACGCGGCCGGCGCGGTCCACCGCGTGGACCTGGAACAGCCTCTTCGACAGATCCACGCCTACCCGCGCGATCGGTGCTCGTGTAATCTTTGCCATGGACTTCCCCTTTCCGATCAGATTGAACTTCCACACGTCAATCTTGGTACGTCGATACCGTCGCCGGATTGGGGAAGTCCCTTCGTATTCGCTCGAGGGTCCGCCTGCAAGCCGCGATTGCAGGTTCCCCGGCGGCTTCGCCGCCGGGCGGCCCCTCAGCTACGACGTTGGGCGTCACCGATGAAACTGCGCACAGTCCTATTCACCCTCTTGGTTGCCCTTCTCGCGGGATGTTCGTACGCCTTAAATATCGCTGTTGCTTGGGTTCCAGACGGGAGGCCTCTTTTCACCATTTCTCGAGCGCTTACGTCGACTGATGCACTTGGCTCGGCGGGTGCTGATTTGAATGCCTTCTACGTATTCTCCGAAGTTGATGGCACCTGGGACTACAAGCATCCGGTGTGGTCATTCCAGTTACCTCCTGGCTCGTCGAACACTGTTCAAACCCTGCTTTACGGTGAGGTACCTCCCGGGTTTGAAGAGCACTCAAGGCCAGCTACTCTCGTGCGTGGCGCCAAGTATCTGGCTACGGCATTCGGGCCAGGTTCTGGGGGTAGCGTTGAGTTCAGTGTCAGCCAGTAACCTGAGGCGCTACCAATATGAGTGTTTCCGCCACGCCCAACTATCCGGTGACCTTGCACGTTGGGCCGCACGGCTTCCACTCGTTCAGCGGTGGGAGTAGTATTCGCCGCATGCAAGTTGCCACTGGAACCGTTGTCGACGGCAAGGTCGTCGTAGAGGGTGTCCCGCTTCGCGAGGGCTCCGTCGTCGCAGTCGTAGCGCGCGGCGCCGATGAACCGTTCCGCCTTACCGATGCAGAGGAGGCCGAGCTTCTGGAAGCCATGGCAGAAATCGAGCGGGGCGAGTTCGTCACGCTGGATCAGCTCCTCGACAGTCTGCGCAAGTACGGCTAGCGATGCCTCTGCGCATCAAGATCTCCGCTCGCGCTGCGCGGGAGATTGCCGCTGCTGCTCAATGGTGGTCCGAGAACAGGCCGGCTGCACCCGGTGCTGTGGCGCAGGACGATGGCGAGTCCCTGAAGCTCCTTGCGGAGCAGCGGGGCATCGGTTCGAGGTACGGCGGCACGCGGACGCCCGATGTCCGGCGCTTGTTCCTCGGGCGAATCGGACACTTCGTCTACTACCGCGAGTTCGGTGGCTCGTTGGAAGCGCTCGCTTTCTGGCACGCTGGCCGCAACAACAAGCAGCCTTCGTTGTAGGTGCGGCCCAACCCGTCGTTGCACCCGACATGCTACAGCCGGCTTCGCCGGCTTCCGCACGCGGGTGAACTCAAACGCTGATGTGGCTTCTCCTTGTCAAGAGGCGACAGCCGCCCCTCTGCGCGGCAGATGAAGATGTCTAGCTCGTTGCCGGACGGGGAACGCGTCGGAGCCAGTTGAGTGCCACCCGATGTGAATGCGCGACGGTTTTTCATGCTGATATTCGAGGGTTGGCAACCGTCAAGACAAGTGTTTGTCGCAGGACTGCCTTTGGTCTAGGGGCTGAGATTGCTCGTGCGCGTTGTCGCACTTGAGGTCACCAATAACGTCGTCGAGGGTTCCCTTGATGGCCGTGGCTGCGCCTTCCAGGCGATATCGGTGACGGTGCGCGGCAGTCCATCGTGGCGCCTGGCGATGATGGGCGACACGCGAGGGCTGTGCTGGTAGTGCCATGCCACCTCCACTAACATCCGCCGCGCCGCGGAGTTGCCCGCCTTGGTGATGCTGCCTTGGCGGCGCTTGGGGCCCGAGCTGCGCTCGCCTGGCACCAGCCCGACGTAGGCCATCAGCTCGCCCGCCAGCGTCATCGCAGCAATCAATTGCACGCCGCGCAACGCCTGCAACGCGTGCACCATCGGCGCCAGGCTCCACTCGGGCAATGCCTCGCGCAGCGCCTGCTCCAGCCGAGCAATGCGCGCGCCGGCCTCGGTAATCATGTGCAGGTACTCCTGGATGGCGATCTGTTGCGCTGCTTGCGGCAGCTTCAGCTCGGCCAGCCAGCGTACACGATGTGCAGCTGGTGGCCACGGCTGAGCAGGCGCCGCAGCACCTTGTCCAGCGATCCCAGGTCGCCCTTGATGCTGCCCACGTGGCGGACTTCCCCGTCACGCGGCGCGTCCGCCGTGGCGATGTCGATGCTGTCCTTGTGTATGTCCAAACCGACAAACAAGGTGCTAGATTTGTCCATGGCCCGTCTCCTCGCCTTTCGGCAATGCCCCGGCAGCCCGTCCGCTGGGTCCATTGGTGTAGCTCTGCCGGCCCCTGGCCCGCAACCTACGTT
>JAKLLO010000275.1 GCA_023150095.1 Zoogloea sp.
GCCATGGACGTGCTGGTCTCGCATGCACGGCTGGGCCGTGTGGATGAGCGCACCTGGCGTTTCCGCCGGCGTGACGGCACGACCTTGCCGGTGCAGTTGTCGGTCTCCACGCTGCTGCACAGCCAGTCCCAGGTCAAGGGTTGCCGGCAGGAGTTTTCGGCAAGGCGTGTGCCGTCACAACCTTCGAAATCAACCGACTCGATAGCGCGGTGGCAATCGCGGAGTGCGTCGCGCTGCTCGAGAAAGTGGAACCTCGCCGTCTCTACGGGCCTATCCGTGGGTGCCTGGATGCGGAACCGGTGGTGCTAAGACATCCAATGGTTTGCGAACAATGCCATGATCGCAACTCGCGAGCCAGGTATGCGTCCGGCCAAGTCACCTTGAATCGCCCGGCTCGACCGGGAAGGATCGTGTCCACGTAGGATTGGGTGGACACGATGACAAGCGAGATCGGGAAGCCGCGGCGGCGGTACGGTTCGCAGTCAAAGGCGATGGTGCTGGCACAACGCGACCAACCAGGCATGTCGGTGGCGATGTGGCACGGCATCAACGACAACGTCGTGCACCGCTGGCGGCAACTGGCGCGACTCAGGGCCCGGGGGGCTCGACCTGGGCTGGGTCGTAGTCATCGCGACCAGGTGATGCAAGACCGCGTTTGACCCCTGGGCGCGGGGTTGGCATACTTCGTACAACGATGTTTAACAGGGGCGCTCGATGGAAGTCGCGCTGAAGAAGATGGGCAACAGCACGGCCGTGATCATCCCGCCGCCGGTGCTCAAGGACCTGGGCATAGGTGCTGGCCAGCACATGACGCTGGACACGACAGCTGACGGCAAGATCGTGCTGACCCCGAAGCGCAAGTACGTCCTGGCCGACATGATTGCCCAATGCGACATGAAGGCGGCGCCGCCGGCCGATCTGGCGTTGTGGGATATGGCGCGTCCAGTGGGAGGCGAGGTACTCTGATGGCCGTTTTCGACCGAGGCGACATCGTGAGCGTGCCACTGGACCCGGCCATTGGCCACGAGCAGCGCGGTACCCGTCCGGCGCTGGTCCTGACGACGAAGGAGTTCAACCGGCTCGGCGATGTGCTCGTCGCGCCCATTACCCAAGGTGGTGACTTCGCTCGCTACGCCGGCTTCGCCGTCACGCTGACGGGCACCGGATGCAGAACGCAGGGCGCTGCCCTGGTGAACAAAGTCCGCATGCTCGACCTCGCCGCCCGCAAGGCGCGCAAGCTCGAGCGCGCACCCCAGGAGGTCATCGACGACGCCATCGGGCGCATCGCGGCCTTGCTGGACTGAGCCGAGGAAGGAGCGCCATGTGCACCTCCAGTCAGCCCTCATCCAATTTTGGGGAGCGCGTTCTCCTCGTCGCCGTGGCCGCCGTACTGGGCTGGGAGAAGACATGACTGATTCTGAAACGGTGTTCCCGAGGGTGAGGGCGATGAGCTCAGTCGGCGGCGTGTCGGGCGGGCGAACATATGCGGCGGCCCTTGCCGTGCTGATGGCCGATCCGGCCACGAGCTACCGGCTGCGGCAGCCGGTTCTGGAAGATGAGGTGCTGCAGCGAGCGGCGGTGCTGGCTGATGACGAGTTGCTGCTTCGGCTCGATGCGCTGGTGCGCGACGATGTTGAGGCGCGAGGGCCGCGCGACGTGCCGCCGGGGCGGGTCCTGCGCACGGGGTGAGGGCCCGTGCGATGGGGCAGCTTCTCGGGTGATTCGATGACTTGGCCTGCTGTTACGATCTTCCGCGGATCAGCAACCAACGGAGGTGCTCTCATGGATCTGGATTCGGCAATCGGCGCGCACGGCGAGTGGAAGGTCAAGCTGCGGCACGCGATCGCGCGCAAGGAGAAGGTCGACGTCGCCACGATCGCGGCCGATCACCAGTGCGCATTGGGGAAATGGCTGCACGGCGAGGCCCGCTCGAAGTACGGCACGCTCAAGAGCTATACGAACTGCGTGCACAAGCACGCGGAGTTCCATCGTGAGGCCGGCAAGGTGGCCGCTGCGATCAACGCCGGGCAATACAGCCAAGCCGAAGCCATGTTGGCCGGTGGCACGGCCTATGCGGCGGCCTCCAGCGCGATCGGTGGCGCGGTGCTGGGGTTGCGCAAGGAAGCGGCGATTTGACGGGGCGGGGGATCGGTCCGGTCCCAGGTGGGTGGCGGCTGCGATCGCGGGTTTGCCCTGATGAGGGGCCGGGGGCCATCTGCTCGTCGCGGCCGACATCACGCTGCGGGTGAAAGCCGAGCGGGCATTGCGGCGCTCGCACGAGCAGCTGGAGGCGCGTGTGCGACAGCGCACGGCTGAACTCGAAGCCGAGATGAGCGAACGCCGCCGCGCCGAACAGCGCCTGCGCTACCTGGCGCACCACGACAGCCTGACCGGTCTGCCCAACCGGGCCTTGCTGCGCCAGCGGCTGGACGAGGCCCTGCGATCTGCAGCACAGCGCGGCCTGCTGGTGGGCGTGATGTTCGTCGACCTCGACCGCTTCAAGACGATCAACGATTCGCTCGGGCGACACCGTCGCGCGTCTCGTGGTGGTATTGCCCGGGCTCGACCGACCCGGGCACGCTGAGCATGTGGCCGCCAAGCTGCGCGACGCGTTGCAGGCCGCAGTGACGGTCGGGAGCCGGGAGCTGTTTGCCACTCCCTCGATCGGTCTGTGCTTCTTTCCGCACGGCGGCACCACGGCCGATCACCTGCTGCGCAATGCGGTTACCGCGATGTACGCGGCCAAGGCCGCCGGGCGCAACACTGCGCGCCGCCTGCGAGCAGCTGCGGTGCTGGGACACCGCCGGCACTTCCGTGCCGTTGCTGGCCGTCAACTTGTCGCCTTGGCAGTTCCGTGATCCCCGGCTGCTCGACCTGCTGCGCGGCATCCTGGACGATGCCGGAGTGGACGCCACGCGCATCGAACTCGAGATCACCGAGTCCGCGTTGATGCAGGACGGCGAGCACACGCTGGCCACGCTCGGCCGCATGAAAGACGCGGGCTTCCGCCTGGCCGTGGACGACTTCGGCACGGGCTACTCGAGCCTGGCCTACCTGAAGCGCTTCCCGGTCGACAAGCTCAAGATCGACCGCTCGTTCGTGATCGACATGACGCACGACCCGGACGATGCCGCCATCGTGGGCACCATCATCGCGCTGGCGCGGGTGCTGCGATT
>JAKLLO010000276.1 GCA_023150095.1 Zoogloea sp.
GCCGGCGCCATCTAAACAAGAACGGAGGACACATGGATTACCAGAACATCATCGTCGAAACCCGCGGCAAGGTCGGCCTCATCACCCTCAACCGCCCCAAGGCCCTCAACGCCCTCAACGACGCCCTCGTCGATGAACTGGGCGTCGCCCTGGGCGCCTTCGAAGCCGACGAGAACATCGGCTGCGTCGTCATCACCGGCTCCGAAAAGGCCTTCGCCGCCGGCGCCGATATCGGCATGATGGCCAAGTTCAGCTACATGGACGCCTACAAGGGCGACTACATCACCCGCAACTGGGAACGCATCAAGACCTGCCGCAAGCCCATCATCGCCGCGGTGGCCGGCTTCGCCCTGGGCGGTGGCTGCGAGATGGCGATGAGCTGCGACATGATCTTCGCCGCCGACACCGCCAAGTTCGGCCAGCCCGAGATCAAGCTCGGCACCCTGCCCGGCGCCGGCGGCACCCAGCGTCTGCCCCGCGCCGTGAGCAAGGCCAAGGCCATGGACCTCTGCCTCATCGGCCGCATGATGGACGCCGCCGAAGCCGAGCGCGCCGGCCTGGTGGCCCGCGTGGTGCCCGCCGACAAGCTCCTCGACGAAGCCCTCACCGCCGCCGCGACCATCGCCAGCTACTCGCTGCCGGTGATCATGATGATCAAGGAATCCATCAACCGCAGCTTCGAGTCCGGCCTCAACGAAGGCCTGCTCTTCGAACGCCGCGCCTTCCACGCCAGCTTCGCCCTCGACGACCAGAAGGAAGGCATGGCCGCCTTCGTCGAGAAGCGCAAGGCCGAGTTCAAGAACCAGTAATCACCGCGCTGCGGCAAAAAGCAAAGGGGGCTGCGCAGCCCCCTTTTTACATGCCCACCCGGGATGAAGGGCCGCACTCCGGGGCCGGGCGCGGCGCTCTTGATCTCACGGGAAAGCCCTCACCCGCACCACACGCCGGGACACACGGCAGGGGCCGCCCATCCCGACGGGTGATGCAAGCCGCTTAGCCCCTGGTGCGGCGGCGGGCGGCCAGCAGCGCGAAGCCGCCCACTACCAGCCCAAGGCTGGCGGGCTCGGGGACCTGTTGCGCGTTCGCGGGGACCTGCTGCACGTTCATGAAGTCGAGGGTAACCGAGGTGTAGTTGGCGGTGACCGAGATCACGCGCCCAGCGGGCGTGCCCGGGAGAACCAGCACCGCGGCGGCCGGCAGGGGCGTCGTGCCCATGTCGAACATGTACATCAGCCCGTCGTCAAAGCCGACGCCGGCACCGATGGTCGCCGACCCGATGACGTACTCCAGGCCCAGGCCGAAGCCTTGCGAGAACAGGAGATCGTTGAAATCCATCGAAAGGTCGGGCAGCTGGCTGCCGCCGGTGTAGCGGAGGCCGAAGTCGCTGATCTCGCTGTGCCCGCGCAGCGTGGAGATCACACCGTCGGCATTGAGATCGCGGCCGGTGAAATAGCCACTGACCGCCCCGCCGTCGGCAAAGCCGGTCTGGCTGAACGTATAGGTGGCGGCCTGGGCCGGCGCACAGATCGACGCAAGGCCGAGGCAGGCCGCGACGGCGATCATTTTGTTGGGCAGACGATTCATTTTATTTTCCTGACAATTGATTGGGGGCTGCGCGTTGTTTGCCGCGCTGAAACCACAAGGGCAAGCCTCCGTAGCAATCGGAATGCCAGTGTCCATATCCTCCTGTTTTTAAAAGCTACCCAATACGGTAAGAGCAAAAATGCAATAGGCGTGAAAAGAAACCCGACTTGTGCACTCGCACAAAGCCCCCCCGTCGCCCGCCAATCAACCCGACACAGCCCCCATCCCACCCGCCACCGCGCACAGGGCAACCACCGCCACCGGCGGCACCCGCCCCACCACCAGCAGGCCATAGGCCGCCAGCGCCAGACAGAAATCCGCCCGCGAATGGATGGCCCCGGCCCACACCGGGTCGTACAGCGCCGCGCCGAGGATGCCCACCACCGCCGCGTTCACCCCCGCCAGCGCCCGCCGGATGCCGTCGCGGTGGCCCAGGGCCTCCCAGAACGGCAGCGCGCCGACGATCAGCAAAAAGGCCGGCACGAAGATCGCCAGCAGCAGGACAAGGCCGCCCGCCCAGCCCCCCAGCGGCGGCCCCATCGCCGCCCCCAAATAGGCCGCAAAGGTGAACAGCGGCCCCGGCACCGCCTGCGCCGCCCCGTAGCCGGCCAGGAAGGCCTCGTTGCTCACCCACCCCGGCGGCACCACACCGGCCTGCAGCAGGGGCAGCATCACATGCCCGCCGCCGAACACCAGCGCGCCGGCCTTGAAGAACACCGCCACCACCGCCAGCCCCACCGCCCCGGTGAGCGCGGCCAGCAGCGGCAGCGCCACCAGCAGCAACCCGCACAGGGCCAGCAGCGCCGCGCCCTGGCGCCGGCTCACGCCGTAATCCAGGTGCGCCGCCGCCGGCAAGGGCGTCACCGGCAAGGCCCGGCACGCCACCAGCCCGCCCAGCACGATCGCCCCCAGCTGCCCGCCCGCCCCCGGCAGCAGCACCACCCCAGCTGCCGCCGCCAGCGCGATGCCGGCCCGCAGCCGGTCGGGGCACAGCGACTTCGCCATCCCCCACACCGCCTGGGCCACCACCGCCACCGCCACCACCTTGAGCCCGTGGATCGCCCCCGAAGCCAGCGGCCCCGCGAGCGCCTCCAGCCCCAGCGCAAAGGCGATCAACAGCAGCGCCGACGGCAGCGTGAAGCCCACCCAGGCCGCCAGCGCCCCCAGCCAGCCGGCCCGCCCCAGGCCTACCGCGATGCCGAACTGGCTGCTCGCCGGCCCCGGCAGAAACTGGCACAGCGCCACCAGATCGGCGTAATCGTGCTCCGCCAGCCAGCGCCGGCGCCGCACGAACTCGGCATGGAAATACCCCAGATGCGCCACCGGCCCGCCAAACGACGTCAGCCCCAGGCGGAGGAAGACCCCCAGCACCTCCAGCACACCGCCCCGCCTTGATCCCGCCATTCCCCCTCCCCATCGCCAGCCAGCAATGCTCCCAACTTAACGCCACCCCCCTTGTGAACCTGCGCCGTCCCCGGTAAAATCAATGCCATTAAGTCATTGATAAATAGAGACTATGAACTCAAACACTCGATCCCCAATCGCTGCTGGATGAGTTTTCCAGG
>JAKLLO010000277.1 GCA_023150095.1 Zoogloea sp.
CGGATCGACGCCGAGGAAGAGCTCGGGCTCGATGAGCTCGAGCTCCATCACCGCCGGGCGGCCATCGGGCAGGCGCACCATGTCCACCCGGGCGTAGGTGGTCGGGGCCGGGGTGGCGGAGAGGGCCAGGGTCGCCAGCGCCACCTCGTCGGCCGCCGGCTGGTAGGGGTGATTGGTGCCGCCGTACATGTCCTGCACCCGGTAGTCGCCCGCCGCGGGCTGCTTGCGGATGGCGTGGGAGAAGGTGCCGCCGAAGTAGATCAGCGACACCTCGCCCTGGGCGGCGACGCTCTCGATGAAGGGTTGCACCAGCACGTCGCCCTCGGCCAGCAGCGCGGCCAGGTGGGCAATGCAGGCCGGGTCGGCGGCGTGGGCCTTCATCGCGCCGATGGCGCCGATGGAGACGGCCGGCTTCACCACCACCTCGCCCCAGCCGGTGGCGGCGAGCCGGGCGGCGCCGTCCGCCGCGCCCTGGTCGAGCCACAGGGTGGGCACCGTGGGGATGCCCTTGGCGGCGAGTTCGCGCAGGTAGGCCTTGTGGCTGTTCCATTCGATCACCGACACGGGATTGACGAAGGCGGTGAGTTGGCTGGTACGCGCGGCCCAGGCGAGGAACTCGGGCAGGCGGCGGAAGTAGTCCCACGGGGTGCGCACCACCACCAGCGGGTAGGCGGCCCAGTCCTCCGGGCTGTCCCACGGGGCGACGACGGCCTCGACGCCGATCTTGGCGAGGGCGGCGACAAGCAGGTGGGTTTCCGGGTCCGGCTTGGCCATCGTGGCGCCGGTGACGAGGACGATGCGGGTGGAGGCTTCCATGGGCGGGGCTGGCAGAAAATAGTCGGCCCGCCATTCTAGCGGCGATGGGCTGCAGCCCGGCCTTTACGCGGCGTCAGCGCAGGCTGAACCACACCCGCTCGGCGTAGCGCCCGTCCTTGCCACGGGTGCCGGGGCCGGGCTCGCGGCGTACCGAGTGCACCCACGGCGCGGTGGAGAGTTCGTCCATGAAGGCATCCACGCCGGCCTCTTCGCCGGAGCGGATGCGCGCCACAAAGCCGGCGCCCTGGGCGTCGATGCCATCGAGCACGGTGCCCGGCGGCAGCGCGGTGGCAACGCGACGGCGGAGCTCGGACATGCCGATCGCAGGGCCGGAGCGATCAGACGGCAGCGCGCCCATCGCCGACAGCCGGTGCCAGCGCACTTGCTCGCTGCGGGTGAAGGGAATCCGGATGTACTTGCAGCCGTCGCCGCACCACACCGGAAACTCCAGGTAGGTGGCGGTAACCTGCCGGGCCACCAGATTGCCGGCGGAATCGCGGGCCACGTAGAGCTCCTTGTAGCCTTCGCCCTGCAGGTCGCGGAACAGCGGGTCGTCCCGCTCGATGAGCATGTACGGCCAGCTGAGCTGCAGCCAGCCATCGTGGCAGGCCTCGGCGGCGGGCTGCAGGCGGATGGTGCTCGCCCCTTCGCTGCCGGGCGCGCCCAGCTGGAGCTGCAGGCCGGCCTCGACGCTGCCGCTCAGCGTCACGTCGAACCAGCGGCGCCGCTGGGCTTCGCGCGGCAGGTGCTGGGTGACCAGGGCCAGGAAGACCAGCGGGTCGTCGTTGAGATACTGCCCGGCCAGCTGCGGGCAGCCCTTGCCCTTGGGGATGTCGAGGGGCGTCCAGTCGGGTGGCGTGCGCCCTTCGTCGCCACAGCCCGCCAGCAGCAGCGCCGCCAGCCCGGCGGCAAGGCGGGCACGGAGCGCGGGCGAGGCATCGGGGAAGATCGGCATGGGCAGGCTGGAAAAAACTACGGCCGCCCATGCTTGCGGCGGCCGTCCGGAATGTCAATGTGCCAGCGCGGCCCTCAGCGCCACACCCCCGGCCGCGGCGTGAAGCTGTCGAGCACCCGGATGTAGCTCTGGCGGGCGAGGCTGCTTGCGTCGCGCAGGTTGGCCTGGCACATGCTGCCCTTCAGCTGGGCCACCGATTCGTACTCGCGGTCGGCCATCCAGGCGCGCAGGTCGTGGAGGATCTGGGTGAGCCGGGCCGGGCCGTGCTCCAGCAGGCAGGACGCCAGATGCACCACGTCGGCCCCGGCCAGCAGCAGCTTGAGGGCTTCCTGGTAGCCATACACGCCGCCGGTGGCGGCCAGGGTGATGCGCGTCTGGGCGCGCAGGATGGCGATCCAGCGGATGCGCAGCAGGGCCTCGTCGGGGCTGGAGAGCTCGAGCCGATCCACCATCTCGAGGCTGTCCAGATCGATGTCCGGCTGGAAGAAGCGGTTGAACAGCGACACGCCCGCCGCGCCCCCGGCCTCCAGCCGGCGCACGAAGTTGGGCAGCGACGCGAAGAAGGGCGGCAGCTTCATCACCACCGGCACCGCCACCGTGCGCTTGAGCTCGGTGAGCAGGGCGAGGTAGCGGGCTTCCACCGCATCGCCAGTCTCGATGGGGTCGGCGGCGATGTGATAGACGTTGAGCTCCAGCGCGTCGGCGCCGGCAGCCTCCATCTCGCGGCCCAGATCGACCCAGCCCGAGGGCGTGACGCCGTTGAGGCTGGCGATCACCGGAATGCCCACCCGCGCCTTCACCCGGCGCAGGTGTTCGAGGTAGCGGTCGATGGCGCTTTCGTAGCTGCCGTGGTCGGGCAGGAAGCCGGCCGATTCGCCGTCGTGGAGCTCGGCGTGGAGCAGGAAGCGGTCGGCCATCGCGTCCTCGGCGATCAGCTCTTCCTCGTAGAAGGAATGCAGCACGATGGCCGCGGCGCCGGCGTCTTCCAGCTGCAGCACGGTGTCGAGCTGCTTGCACAGGGGCGATGAGGACGGCACCAGCGGGTTCTTGAGCGGCAGGCCCAGGTAAGTCGTGGACAGGTCGATCATTTCAGCTCTCCTTGGGCGCGGCAGGCGCGTGGCCGGCGGCGAGATCCTGGTAGGTCTTGAAGCGGCGGTCGGCTTCCTTCTGGGCTTCGGCCATCAGGCGCTCGGCGGCCTCGGGGTGGCTGCGGGCAAGCATCGCGAAGCGGGTCTCGCTGTCCATGAAGGTCTTGATGGGCTGGCTGGGCGGGGCCGAATCGAGCCGGAAGGGGTTGGCCCCGGCGGCCTCCTGGCGCGGGTCGTAGCGGAACAGCGGCCAGTGGCCGGACTTGACCGCCATGTCCTGCTG
>JAKLLO010000278.1 GCA_023150095.1 Zoogloea sp.
CAGGGTGTGGATACCCTGCTCATCCAGGGCTGCCTGGGGCATCTCAGCATCCAGCACACCGTGCGCTACACGGCAACCAACCGGGCGCGGTTCGAGCGGCTGTAGCGGTGAAGGTGCTACCTCGGGAGATGCTTTTTAACTATTGTTTGAGTGTATTTTATCTAGTATAATGCAGCGCGATCCAGAGTTTTGCATTGCCTGCAGAGGGGCCTAACAGATGAGCACGCAAACAATCGACAGCGCGATGGCTCGACGCATGGTCGAGGCTAGTGCGATCCATGGCGCTTCCATCATTGGCCGACCCGGCGGGTGGTCGGTCATGCTCAAACTGGGCAAGGTAGAGAAACTGCTGGGCACCCAACGCACCGACAAGCCCAGGATGTGGCGCAGCCTGGATACCTGCATGGACTATCTGCGCAACGAGCTGCACATCGTTCGCGTCGACGTGCTCGACGCCACCCACTACAGCGATGGCGACGCCAGCCGCCGACCGCGCCAGGATGTCGCCGAACGCATGAAGCGCGCCCACGAGGCCGCTGCCTATGATGCGTGGTTCCGCGAGCAGGTGCAGGCGAGCATCGACGATCCCCGGCCGAGCATCTCCGACGACGAGGCTCGCGCCCGCTTCGCGAACCGGAAGACTGCACTTCGACAGCGCGCCCAATGACGAAGCTCGTCTGGCGGCCGATGGCCATGGCCGACCGCGAGGCCATCATGGACTACATCGGGGCGGATAACCCGGTCGCTGCGATCGAGTTGGATGACGCATTCGAAGAAAAGGCTGAACTCGCCCGGCAGCGGCCAACCTTGTACCGCCTAGGGCGAATAGCCGGTACCCGTGAAATCGTCGTCCGCCCAACCTATATCATGGTCTACCGCATCGAGGACGAGGGCGGCACCGTGGCCGTGTTGCGCGTTCTTCATGCAGCGCAACAGTGGCCTCCGTCCGAGTATGGGGTCGATGGCTGATTCGTCTGCCCTTGCCGCCCTCCAGTCGGAGAACGCTCGCCTGATCGCGTTGCTATTAACCCGGCCCTTAAATAAGCTGTTTTCTCTATAATGTTTGCATGGAAAAGATCGATGCACGCAAGCTGGGTCCTGAAGGGCGCGAGACGCTGCGCAAGATGGTGCTGCGCCTGAATACGCAGTCTGGAATGAACGGCGTGGAGCTGGCGAAGATCGCCGGCGTCCATGTGCGCACGGTGCAGGCGTGGCTGAGGAAAGCGCGCACGGACGGTGCCGGGGCGTTGGTCGAGAAGACGCGGGGCCGTCCCTATGGGGCCTGCCGGAAGCTGACGATGGCGCAGGAGGTTTGGGTACGGCAGCGCATCGTGGCTGCGGTGCCCGAACAGCTGAGCTTGCCTTTCGCCCTGTGGACTCGGCGGGCGATCCAGGCCTTGGTGGAGCAGCAATTTGGACTGCAGTTGTCCGATCGCCTCGTGGGCAAGTATCTGAAGCGCTGGGGCTACACCGCCCAGCGCCCGGTCAAGAAGGCGATGGAGCAGCGCAACGATCTGGTCCAGGCTTGGCTGCGCGAGCGTTATCCGGCCATTGCCGCGCGTGCCAAGGTCGAAGGTGCGGTCATCTACTGGGCCGACGAAACGGCGGTCAAGGAAGATACGAACTGGATTCGCGGCTTTGCGCCGGCCGGCCGCACGCCCGTGCTCGAGGCGTCGGCCCGCTGGGCCAAGCTGTCGATGATCTCGGCCATCACCAATCGGGGCGAGATCGCCTTCCAGATCGTAGAGGGCACGATCAACGCCGAACGCTTCATCGAGTTTCTCGAGCGACTGATCACCAGTGCGGCGAGCAAGGTGTTCCTGATCGTCGATAACCTGCGGGTGCATCACGCCAAGCTCGTCCAGGCCTGGGTCGAGCCGCGTCGTGCGCAGATCGAACTGTTCTACTTGCCGCCCTATGCGCCCGAGTCCAATCCGGACGAATACTTGAATCACGACTTCAAGACCGCGCTGCGCCTGGAGCCTCCCAGCCGCGATGATTCGCAGCTCTTGAAGAAGGCCCGCGCCATCATGGACCGCATCGCCTCGCTCCCCGAGCGTGTCCGGTCCTACTTCCAGCACCCGGCCGCTGCGTATGCTGCGCAGTGAATGTATTTAAGGGCCGGGTTAATAGCACGGAAATTGCTCGCTTTATCTGCGGATGGACTGGTCAGGCTTCAGCCTAGACTGCTATTCAGTTCAAAGACCCGCTGACCCGCCACGCGCGCCGGCATAGCCTACGAGGACTTCGTCATGATCCGTTCCCTGTGGACCGCCCGAACCGGGCTGGATGCCCAGCAAACCTCGCTGGACGTGATCTCCAACAACCTCGCCAACGTCTCGACCAACGGCTTCAAGCGCCAGCGTGCGGTCTTCGAGGACTTGCTGTATCAGACCGTGCGTCAGCCGGGCGCCCAATCTACCCAGCAAACCCAGATCGGCTCTGGTCTGCAGATCGGTACCGGCGTGCGTCCGGTGGCGACCGAGCGCATTTTCACTCAAGGCAACCTGCAGCAGACCGGCGGTTCGCTTGATGTTGCGGTGCAGGGCAATGGCTTCCTGCAGATCGCGATGCCGGATGGCACCACCGCCTATACCCGCGACGGCGCCTTCCAGCTCGACAACCAAGGCAATGTGGTCACCGCGAGCGGTTATCCGCTCGCCGACAACATCAACATCCCGGCCGACACCCAGACCATCACGATTGGCAAGGACGGCACGGTCAGTGTGCTGCAGGCCGGGCAGGTGGCGCCGGTCGAGGTGGGGGCGATCCAGATCGCCACCTTCGTCAATCCCACAGGTCTGCAAAGCGTCGGCGAGAACCTTTTCGTCGAGACCGCCTCCAGTGGCGTCGCAACGCCCAACCAGGCCGGCACCAATGGCGCTGGCGTGATCAACCAGGGCTATGTCGAGACCTCGAACGTCAACGTGGCCGAAGAGTTGGTGAACATGATCGTCACCCAGCGCGCCTACGAGATGAATTCGCGTGCGATCCAGACATCGGACTCGATGCTCGGCCGTCTGACCCAGCTCTGAGGAGGCGTCATGAGCCGTATCCTGCTTGTCGCCCTCGTCGCGGTCGCCGCCCTGTCAGGTTGCGCATCGATCTATCCCGAGCCACCCTCGGTCGTGCA
>JAKLLO010000279.1 GCA_023150095.1 Zoogloea sp.
GGACTACCAGCGCTTCACCGCCCACGAGGCCAAGCGTCGCCAGCTGCAATACATCGGCAAGCTGATGCGCAACGTCGACCCGGAGCCGATCCGCGCCGCACTCGACGCCTTCAAGGGCGTCTCGGCGGTCGAGACGGCCAGGATGCACCGCCTCGAGAACATGCGCACCCTGCTGCTCGAAGACGAGAAATTCCTGCATTCCATCGCCGAAACCTACCCGGGCGCCGACCTGCAGCAGCTGCGCGTGCTGCGCCGCAACGCTATCAAGGAAAAAGAGCAGAACAAGCCGCCGCGGGCCTACCGCGAGCTGTTCCGGCTGCTCCGCGAGATCGAGGAGGGCGCCGCCACGCGTGACGATGAACTCGAAGGCGAGGGCGAGGAATGAGCGAGCTGCTCCGCATCGGCCTTGTGTCGATCAGCGACCGTGCCTCCAGCGGTGTGTATGAAGACAAGGGCATCCCGGCCCTGCAGGCATGGTTCGGCAAGGCGCTCGCTTCGCCGTGGGAGATGGAAACCCGCCTGATCCCCGACGAGCAGCCCCTCATCGAGGCCGCGCTGATCGAGCTGTGCGACGTGGCCGGTTGCCACCTGGTGCTGACCACCGGCGGCACCGGACCGGCCCCGCGCGACGTGACGCCCGAAGCCACGCTGGCGGTGGCCGACCGCGTCATGCCGGGCTTCGGCGAGCAGATGCGCCAGATCAGCCTGGCCTTCGTGCCGACGGCGATCCTGTCGCGGCAGGTGGGGGTGATCCGCGGCAAGTCGCTGATCCTCAACCTGCCCGGCCAGCCCAAGGCCATCGCCGAAACCCTCGAAGGCCTGAAGGACGCCGACGGTGTGCAAAAGGTGCCGGGCATCTTTGCCGCGGTGCCCTACTGCATCGATCTGATCGGCGGGCCCTATGTGGAGACCGACGAAGCCGTGGTCAAGGCCTTCCGGCCCAAATCGGCGATCCGCCCGAAGGCCTGAACGGCCGCCGGGCTCATTCCGAGAAGATCTTGATTACCTTGCCCTTGAACTTCGGGGTCTGGGGCAGGTAGGCGCCGGCCAGCTGACGCCGGCGTTCCTGCTCGCGCCACCACATCCGCACGCCCAGCAGGGCGGCGAGGATCACCGAGTAGATGAGCGGCTCGGTGATGTCCTTCTTCACCAACCACCAGAAATGCAGGCAGCCGAGCATCGCGATCGGGTAGATCGCCCGGTGCAGCGACTGCCACTTGTGCCCGCCAAGCTTGCGTATCGCGAAGTTGCTGGAGGTGGCGGCGAGCGGCACCATCAGCACCAGGGCAGCGAAGCCGACGGTGATGAAGGGGCGCTTCAGGATGTCCTTGGCGATGGCCGGCCAGTCGAAGAACTGGTCGAGCCACACATAGCTCATCAGGTGGGCCACGCCGTAGGCGAAGGCGAACAGGCCCAGCGTGCGGCGCAGGCGCACGATCCAGTGCCAGCCGGTGTATTTGCGCAGCGGCGTGACGGCGAGGGTGATCAGCAGGAAGCGCAAGGTCCATTCGCCCAGGCCGCGGGTGATCGCCTCGATCGGGTTGGCGCCCAGGCTGTCGGCCTCGAAGCCCTGCCACAGCAGCCAGGCCGGGGCCAGGCAGACGACGAAGAGGGCGGCCTTGATGGCGGCGAGTTGGGTGTTGCTGGGAGTCATCGGGGGCGTTGTGGGTCAGTAGAAACGGCGCAGGTCCATGCCCGCGTAGAGCGATCCGACCTGGTCGGCGTAGCCGTTGAGCATCAGGGTCTTGCGCTTGGTGAATTCACCGATGCGCCGCTCGGTGGCCTGGCTCCAGCGGGGATGGTCCACGTCGGGGTTCACGTTGGCGTAGAAGCCGTACTCCGAGGGCGCGGCCTTCATCCAGGCCGAAACCGGCTGCCGTTCGACGAGCCGGATCGCCACCAGCGACTTGGCGCCCTTGAAGCCGTACTTCCAGGGCACGACGAGGCGCACCGGGGCGCCATTTTGTACCGGCAGCACCTCGCCGTACAACCCGACGGCGAGGATCGTCAGCGGATGACGGGCCTCGTCGAGGCGCAGGCCCTCGGTGTAGGGCCAGTCGAGCACGCCGCGGGTCATCGTGGCCCGGTCGTAGTGCGAGACGAACTCGACGTACTTGGCGCTGCCCTGCGGGTCTGCCAGCTTGAGCAGGCTGCCCAGCGGAATGCCGACCCACGGGATCACCATCGACCAGCCCTCCACGCAGCGCATGCGGTAGATGCGCTCCTCGGGCGGCACCAGCTTGAGAAGTTCGTCGATGCCGAGGCTGCGCGGCTTGTTCACCAGGCCCTCGATCCGCAGCGTCCACGGCGAAGGCTTGAGCCGGTGGGTGTTCTCGGCCGGGTCGCTCTTGTCGGTGCCGAGCTCGTAGAAGTTGTTGTAAGTGGTTACGGCGCGCCGGCTGGTGGGTGTCTCGGTGGTGCTGAACGGGCTGGTGGCAAGCGCCCCGAAGGCCGTGGCAGCGCTTGCCGGCGTCACCGGCAGCGCACCGGCCAGGGCGATGCCGCCGGCCTGGGCGATGAAGCGGCGCCGGCCCCGGTAGATGTCGGGCGGCGTGATTTCGGAGGGCCGGATGTCGGCTGCGCGGCGGATCAGCATGGGGGTTCTCTCTTGAAGGCAGTGTTGAGTCTGCAGGGGTAGACGGCGAACTCGACCGAAAATTACCGCAAGCCAGAAATTTTTTGAGCGCCCTCGGGCGGGGGCGGCCGGTCGGCGCGCCCGGCCGAGGAAATGATGATTGTTTGCGCTCTGCCACGTGCGGCCGGAGGCTGTGGCGGCGCTGCCGGGCGGGGGCCCCGGCATTGCGCCTAGCGGCTGCAAAGCCGACTCTGCTAAACTCGCCGCCTGTTCAAGGTCTCCCGAGCGCTGCCGTCCACCCGGGCCATGCCCGTGCAGGGCCTGCGTTTCGCGAACCTGCCTCCCCACCGAGCCAGACCTGACCCCGACTATCCCATGCGCATCCTGCTCTCCAACGACGACGGTTATTTCGCTCCCGGTCTTCAGGCGCTCGCGGGCGCGCTGGCAGAGGTGGGCAGCGTCACGGTGGTGGCGCCGGAGCGGGACAGGAGCGGCGCCAGCAA
>JAKLLO010000038.1 GCA_023150095.1 Zoogloea sp.
CTGGTCGAGGGCCAGGGTCTTGTTCTTGATCGCCGCGAAGGTGAGGTAGGCGGTCATCAGCTTGGTGAGCGAGGCCGGCTCGATGCGCTGGTCGGGCTTCTCGGCGGTGAGGATCTGGCCGGAGCCCACGTCGAGCAGCAGCCACGCCTTGGCGGCCACCGGGGGCGGCGTCAGCTGGGCGAAGGCGAGGGTCGGAAGGACCAGCAGGAGCAGGATGATGCGTTGCAGCATGGCAGGGAGCAAAAGCGAAAAAAGTGCGATTATAGACGTGCCGCCCGTCACGTCCGGCCCGGAATTTTCCGTGATGGCGGGAACTCCCGCCTTTACGGGCGGTCTCGATTGCTGCGATGCACACCTTTCGACTGATCCTCATCCGCCTGCTTTCCTTTGCCCTCGCCGGCCTCGTGCTGGCAGGGGTTGGTACGGCCTCGGCCTCCGAAGCCTTCGATTCGGCTTCGGAACTGGTGGAGCAGATCAGCGAGCAGGATCATCCCGTCTTCACGGCGGACAGCGAGGTTGATGAACCCCTCGACTGCCCCGCTTTCGTCAGTGACTTCGCGCTCGCCCTTCCGCTATTGATCGCCAGCCGCCCAACCGCGCAGCTGCCGCTCTTCCGTTCCGTCCTGCCTCCCCCGCCTCCCCCGCCGCCTCGTCTCGCCTGAGATCCGCCTGTCTGCCCGGAAAGGCTCCGGCCATGGCCGGGTTCGCCTTTACACGTCTTCCGTGAATCGATTCCAGCGGCTCGTCCAGCGCTGAAGGAACCCCATGTTCTCCAAGTCCGTTCTGGCTGTCGCCCTCGTGGCGACGGCAGTTCCGGCCCTGTCGGCGCCTGCCGGCCGGGCCCCTGCGGCTGCGCCCGCGCCAGCCCGCGCGCCTGCTCCGCCGGCGCCGCCTGCCGTGGTCGCCATGCCTGTCTATTCCCTGGCGACCCTGCGCGAACTGGCTCGCAGCGGCCACCCGTCCCTCGCCGCCGCCCAGGCCCTGGTTGAGGCCGGCCGGGCTCAGGTGACCGCCGCCGCGGCCTATCCCAACCCGGATGTCGAATTCCTTGCCGGCCGCACTCAGGCCCGCGTACCCGGGGTGACCGGCGGCAGCGCCCAGACCCTCACCATCCAGCAGCGCATCGACAACCCGTGGCAGCGCGATGCGCGCATCGCAGCCGCCGGCCACGGGCTGGAGGCCCGTCAGGCCGAGCGCCGCGGGTTTGAAAACGATCTGATGGCGCGCCTCGACCAGCGCTTTTTCGAGGTGCTCCGGCGCATCGCCGAGCTGCGCGCCGCCCGCGAGGATCTCCAGCTCGCCGAGCAGATCCGCAGCAAGGTGGCGGTGCGCGTCGACACCGGCGAATCGCCCCGCTACGAACTCATCAAGGCCGACACCGAGCTGCTCAACGCCCAGAAGTCGGCGGAGAGCGCCGACCTGCGCGTGGCCCAGGCCCGGGCGGCGCTGCGGGCGCTGGTGGGCCCCGCGCTGCCGGCGGACTTCCAGCTGGATGGCTCCCTGTCCGGCGCGGTGAACGTGCCGCCCCTCGAACAGCTGCGCGCCGAAGTGCTGGCCCGCAACCCGGAGCTGCTGCGTAACCAGGCCGAAGTGCGCCGCGCCGAGCGCCAGCTGGAGCTCGAACGCCTGCGCCGCCAGCCCGAGGTGGCCCTGAAGGTGGCCGAGGATCGCGACCACGAGCTGCGTGACACCCGCCTCGGCGTCGTGGTGTCGGTGCCGATCTGGGATCGTCGCCAGGGCCCGGTGGCCGAGGCCGATGCGCTGCTCAGCCGCAGCCGCAGCGAGCTGGCCGCCCAGGAGCTGGCGTTGGTCCAGGCCCTGGAGGGCGCCTACCGTCAGTACGAGATCAACCGCAACCAGGTGAGCGCCCTGGAGAACGGCATCCTGCGTGAGGCCGAGGCGGCCCTGAAGGTGGCCGAGGCTGCCTACCGCTTTGGCGAGCGGGGCATTCTCGATTACCTGGATGCCCAGCGCGTCTTCCGTGCCGCCCGTAACGAACTCATCGCCGCCCGCTACGAACTGCAGCTGGCCGTCATCGACATCGAGCGCCTGCGCGCCGCTCCCTGAACCGGACCGTTCCCATGAAACACCATGCTTCCCTTCAATCCTTCGCCCTGGCCGTGATGACGGCCGCGTTGCTCGGCCTGCCGCTGGCGGGCTGCAAGGATGCTGCCCCGCCCGCTGGCAAGAGCGCTGGCAACGCCGCCGCCCCCGCCACGTCCGCCCTCACCGAAGGCGCGCCGGAAGACCCCGCGGCCCCGGCCGACCCGCTGCTGGTGGCCGTCCCGGCCAACTTCGGCGCCGAGATCCGGGTGGCGCCGGTGGGCTCGGCTGCGCTATCCGACACCCTGCGGGTGGCCGGCAAGGTGGATTTTGACGAACGCCGGGTGAGCCGCATCGGCGCCACCGTGACGGGTCGGGTGATCGAGATCGACGCCCAGCTGGGTCAGCAGGTGAGGGTGGGCGACCCCCTGGCGGTGATCAACAGCACCGAGCTGGGCCAGGCCCAGCTGGCCTACCTGAAGGCCCGCGCCCAGGCCGACCTGCAGTCGCGCAGCGTCGAGCGGGCGCGCCAGCTGTTCGCCGCCGACGTGATCGGCCGGGCCGAGCTGCAGCGGCGCGAGAGCGAGCTGTCCATTGCCTCGGCCGAACAGCGCGGCGCCGCCGACCAGCTGCGCGTGCTTGGCATGTCGTCGGCGGCGATCAGCCGGCTTGGCGGCAATGGGGCGATCAATTCGGTGACGCCGGTGGTGTCGACCATGGCCGGCACGGTGGTCGAGCGCAAGGTGACCCAGGGCCAGGTTGTGCAGCCGTCCGACGCGCTGTTCACCGTGGCGGATCTGTCTCAGGTGTGGGTGACCGCCGAGGTGCCCGAGCAGCAGGCGGCGCTGGTCAAGAGCGGTCAGGCGGTGGATATCGAGGTGCCGGCGCTCGGCGCGCGGCTCACCGGCAAGCTGATCTTCGTGGCCGACACGGTCAATCCCGAAACCCGCACGGTCACGGTGCGCAGCGCCGTGGATAACGCCAGCCGCCAGCTCAAGCCGGCGATGCTCGCCACCATGCTGATCCAGGCCGCCCCCGCCAAGACGCTGGTGGTGCCGGCCCAGTCGGTGGTGCGCGAAGGGGATGCCGACAACGTGTTCGTCGAGGTTGGTCCCAACCGCTTCCGGCTCACGCCGGTGCGCCTGGGGCCGGATGCTGACGGGCGCCGGCCGGTGCTGTCGGGCCTCAAGCCCGAGCAGCGCATCCTGGTGGCCGGGGCCTTCCATCTGAACAACGAACGCAAGCGGAAGGAACTGGAATGATCGAATCCCTCGTCCGTGCCGCCCTCCAGCAGCGTCTGGTGGTGGTGGTGGTGGCGGTGATCCTCCTCGCCTTCGGCCTCAACGCCGCGCGCAAGCTGTCGGTGGATGCCTTTCCGGATGTGACCAACGTGCAGGTGCAGATCGCCACCGAAGCCAAGGGCCGTTCGCCCGAGGAGGTCGAGCGCTTCGTCACCGTGCCGCTGGAAATCTCCATGACCGGCCTGCCCGGCCTGGAGGAAATGCGTTCCCTCAACAAGCCGGGCCTGTCGCTGATCACCCTCGTCTTCACCGACGCCACCGACGTCTACTTCGCCCGCCAGCTGGTGATGGAGCGCCTGCTCGAAGTGGGCGCGCGGATGCCGGAAGGCGTGGTGCCGGTGCTCGGGCCGGTGTCCACCGGTCTGGGCGAGGTGTACCAGTACACCCTCGACCACCCCGACGACGGCGACCGGGAGCTCACCGAGAAGGAGCTCACCGAGCGGCGCATCGTGCAGGACTGGGTGGTGCGACCGCTGCTGCGTTCGATCCCCGGCGTGGCGGAGATCAACTCCCAGGGTGGCTATGCGCGGCAATACCAGGTGCTGGTCAATCCCGACCGGCTGCGCCACTACAAGCTGACGGTGCGCGAGGTGTACGAGGCGGTGGCACGCAACAACGCCAACTCGGGCGGCGGCGTGCTGCCCCAGTATGCCGAGCAGTACCTGATCCGCGGCGTCGGCCTGGTGAAGAGCCTGTCCGACATCGGCGCCATCGTGCTGAAGGAGGTGGGCGGTACGCCGGTGTACGTGCGCGACGTGGCGGAAGTCACCTTCGGCCATGATGTGCGCCAGGGTGCGGTGGTGAAGAACGGCGTCACCGAATCGGTGGGCGGCGTGGTGATGATGCTGCGCGGCGGCAACGCCAAGGAGGTGGTGAGCCGGATCAAGGCCCGGGTGGCCGAGATCAACGACAAGAACATGCTCCCCGACGGGCTGAAGATCGTGCCCTACTACGACCGCTCCGAGCTGGTCGATGCGGCCCTGTGGACGGTGAGCAAGGTGCTCATCGAGGGCATCATCCTCGTCGTCGTGGTGCTGTTCCTGTTCCTGGGCGACGTGCGCTCGAGCCTGATCGTGGTGGCGACGCTGGTGCTCACGCCGCTCATCACTTTCATGGCCATGAACCGCTACGGCATTTCGGCCAACCTGATGTCGCTGGGTGGCCTCGCCATCGCCATCGGCCTGATGGTGGATGGCTCGGTGGTGGTGGTCGAGAACGCCTTCGGGCGCCTGGGCCACGCCGGGAAGGGCGAGAGCAAGGCGCGGATCATCTTCGACGCGGTGAAGGAAGTGGCGACGCCGGTGATCTTTGGCGTGAGCATCATCATCCTGGTGTTCCTGCCGCTGATGACCCTGCAGGGCATGGAAGGCAAGATGTTTGCGCCGCTGGCCTACACCATCGCCATCGCGCTGGCGGTGTCGCTGTTCCTGTCGCTCACCCTCACGCCGGTGCTGTCGTCCTATCTGCTGAAGGGCGGCGCCGAGCACGACACCTGGCTGATCGCCAAGCTCAAGGCGCCATACCTGAAGATGCTCCACTGGGCGGTGGCCAACAGCCGCAAGACGGTGGTGGGCGGCGTGGTGCTGCTGGTGGCCACGCTGGCGATGTTCCCGCTGCTGGGCACGGCCTTCATCCCCGAGATGAAGGAAGGCTCGGTGGTACCGGGCATCAACCGGGTGCCCAACATCTCGCTGGACGAGTCCATCAAGATGGAAATGCAGGCCATGAAGCTGGTAATGGAGGTGCCGGGCGTGAAATCGGCGATCTCCGGCGTCGGCCGCGGCGAATCCCCCGCCGACCCCCAGGGCCAGAACGAGTCGACCCCCATCGTGAGCCTCAAGCCCCGCGATGAATGGCCGGCCGGCTGGACCCAGGACACCATCGCCGAGGCCATGCGCGAGAAGCTCAAGGTGCTGCCCGGCGCCCAGGTGGTGATGGCCCAGCCGATCTCCGACCGGGTGGACGAGATGGTCACCGGGGTGCGCTCCGACGTGGCGATCAAGGTCTTCGGCGACGACCTCGACCTGCTCAAGAAGAAGGCCGAGGAGATCGCCCGGGTGGCCGGCGGCATCCAGGGCGCCACCGACATCCGCGTCGAGCGGGTGAGCGGCCAGCAGTACCTGTCCATCGAGATCGACCGCGCTGCCATTGCCCGCCACGGGCTCAACGTGTCGGACGTGAACGACGTGATCGAGGCGGCCATCGGCGGCAAGCAGGCCACCGAGATCTACGAGGGCGAGCGGCGCTTTGCGGCGGTCGTGCGCCTGCCTTCGAACTTCCGCGACAAGGTCGAGAAGATCGGCAACATCCTGGTGAGCGCGCCTGGCGGCGTGCAGGTGGCGCTGGAAAACCTGGCGACCATCCGCGTGGCCGACGGCCCGGCGCAGATCTCCCGCGAGCTGGCCAAGCGCCGGGTGGTGGTGGCGATCAACGTGAAGGACCGCGACCTGGGCGGGTTCGTGGCCGAACTGCAGAAGACCGTCGGCGCCCAGGTGGAGCTGAAGGAAGGCTACTACCTCGAGTGGGGCGGCCAGTTCCAGAACCTGGAGCGGGCGATGGGCCACCTGACCATCATCATCCCGGTGACGGTGGGGGCGATCTTCTTCCTGCTGTTCCTGCTGTTCGGGTCGCTCAGGCTTGCCAGCCTGATCATCCTGGTGCTGCCGTTTGCCAGCGTGGGCGGGGTGATCGGGCTGCTGATCACCGGCGAATACCTGTCGGTGCCGGCCTCGGTGGGCTTCATCGCCCTGTGGGGTATCGCGGTGCTCAACGGGGTGGTGCTGGTGAGCTACATCCGCAGCCTGCGCGGCGAGGGAACGCCGCTCGCCGAAGCGGTGGTGAAGGGCGCGACCCTGCGCTTCCGGCCGGTGATGATGACCGCGACGGTGGCGCTGCTGGCGCTGGTGCCCTTCCTGTTCGCCACCGGGCCGGGCTCGGAAGTGCAGCGGCCGCTGGCGATCGTGGTGATCGGCGGGCTGATCACCTCGACCCTGCTCACCCTGGTGGTGCTGCCGACCCTCTACAAGTGGTTCGACGACACCCCCTACGAGGCCTGATCCGCCTGAGCAACTGAAAACCCGTGTGTGCTGCCGCCCCCGGCCGGATGGCCGGGGGCATGAATGCAGTACCGTACGGTTTTATTTGGAAAAGACCGGGCTGCCCGGCGACGTTTTGAGAAGGACATGCAATGAAGGAGATTCGCGCCGTCATACGCCCCCAGAAGCTGCCCCGCCTGCGCGAGGTGCTGCGGGGGCTTCCCGGCTTTCCGGGGATGACCATCAGCAAGGCGGTGGGCTGTGGCGCCACCGTGCGTCACGCGCCGAGCAACATCCGCGAGGAGCTCACCGATTTCACCGACAAGGTGCGCATCGAGATCGTCGCCCCCGACGAGATCGCCGACGCGCTGGTGGAGTGCATCGTTCAGGTGGCCAGCACCGGCCAGACGGGCGACGGGCTGGTGTGGGTGACCGACATCCAGCGCGCGGTGTTCATCCGCAAGACGGTGGGCGCCGGCTGAGGGCTGCCGGGCTCAGAGTTCGACCGAGAAGGACAGCCAGCCCATCGGCGCCACCGGGTTGACCGGTGAGCCCAGGTGGGCGGGCAGACATTGTTCGGAGCGGTCGGTGATTTCCTGGTGGCGGCCGCTCAGGTTCATGCCATTGATGGACACCTCGGCCCTGCGGCCGTCGAGGCGGAAGGCGCGGGCAATGCGCAGATCGCCGGTGGTGTAGGCCCGGGAGGTGTAGTCGCAGCCCGGCACGTAGCCGTATCCGCCGGCCAGCGGGCCCATCCGCAGCAGGCTGGCGGTGCTGCTCCAGCCGTTGCCGTAGTCCTGCAGCCAGGTGAGGCTGGCGGTGTAGGGCGCGGTGCGCTTGGCGACTTCGGGGTCGTCGGTGTGGCGGTCGATCATCGTGTGGCTGAACAGCAGCTCGGTGCCGGCCCGGGGCTTGGTCCGCAGCTGGTATTCGATGCCCCGCAGCACCACCGGCGAGGACATGTTCACAAACTGGGAGCTGGGCAGCGGCAGCACCGCGCCACCGGAGGGCACGATGCGGCGGATCACGAAATCGCTGATCCGCTCGCTGAAGATGCGCACGTCGAGGGTCGCGTCGAGGGTGTGGAAGCGCCCGAGGTAGCCGATCTCGACGGTGTCGACCCGCGGTACTTTCAGATTCGGGTTGGCCTGGTAGGGCCAGGCGAGGAGCAGGCCGGGCGTGGCGGGGTCGTAGGCGCGCACGTCACCGTGGAGTTCGAAAAGGTTGCGCTGCTGCCAGGCCCGGGCGTAGCCGGCACGGAAGGTGTCTCGGGGCGTGACCTGCCAGTTCACGAAGGCGCGGGGAATGAACTGGGGTGCCACCTGGCCGTTCTTCTCGAGCAGCCCGCCCAGGTTGAGCTGCCATTCGGGCGTCAGGCGCCAGTCGAGGTTCGAGAACGCCCGGTACAGGTCCATCGGCTCGGGCCGCCCGCCGGCAAACAGGAAGGGCGCCCGGGTTTCGTCGCGGCGGCCCTCCAGGCCCCACACCATGCGCGCCGTGCTGCTGAGGGCGAAGCGGTGCTGCAGCTCGATGTTGGTGCGGTCGCTGGAGCGGTTGCGGTCGAGGGGCACCGCCGGGAAGCTCGGCGGCGCGGCGGCCAGCCAGCGGTCGATGCTGCGCTCGCGGTTGCGGTAGAAGCTGATCAGCCATTCCTCGTCTTCGGAGATGACGCGCCGCCAGGCGAGATGGATCGTGCTGCCCTCGCTGCCGGTGTTGCGCTCGGCGTTGTTGCCGAACACCGAATCCGGATAGCCCTGGTCGCGGTTCATCTGGTTGTAGCCCGCGCGCAGGGTGAATTCGTCCTGGGCGTCCAGGCGGAAGTCGCTGCGCAGGCTGACGGTGCGGCTGACGTGGCTGTCCCGCAGGCTGCCGAAGCCATCGTCGCGGTTCTGGGCGACGGACAGGCGCAGCCCGTGGCCGTCGCTGCTGCCCGTCCAGCTGGCGTGGAAGTCGGCAATGCCGTGGGAGCCCAGGTTGGTCTGCGCCGAGGCACCCTGATCCTGGTGGCTGTGGCGGGTGATGATGTTGATCACGCCCAGAAAGGCGTTGGCGCCGTAGGCGTTGGAGTTGGTGCCGCGGACGACCTCGATGCGCTCGATCTCCTGGATCGTCAGCGGCAGGGCCGACCAGTCGACGCCGCCGAAGGCGCTTGGCGCATACACCGAGCGGCCGTCGATCAGCACCTGGATTTCGGTGGGGTAGTCGCTGCCCAGGCCGTGGTAGGTGACCCACTGGGCGTGGGCGCGTTCCTGGCCGATCTGCATGCCGGGCACCAGGCGCAGCAGGCGCGCGACATCCCGGTAGCCGGTAGCGCGGATGAAATCCCGGTCGAGGATGGTCACCGCCCCCGGGGCCTCGTTGAGGGCCTGGGGGAGGCGCGATGCCGACAGGACGGTCGGCAGTTCCTCGAAGAACGGGGATTCCTCGCCTTCACGGTCGGCCGGCTGGCTGGCAAAGGCGCTCAGCGCAGGCAGGGCCGCCACGATCGCGGCGAGCAGAATCCGACGTGACGGCGGCAAGGACATCGGGTGTTGTTGTTATTGATCCGGACGGGACGATGACCCGTCTCCGGAGTTTCCACGGTGTCCGGATTATAAACAGCCCTCCCGAGGCGGGCTGCTGAATCTTGTCACGTGGCGCGGGCGGTGCCGCCCGCCCGCTGCCCGCCGTGTGCTGCGCTCAGTCCATCCGCAGTGGCACGAAGATCCGGTTGTTGCCCCGCTGGACGAGCAGGGCAAAGCGGTTGCCGGCCGCTTCGATCAGCTTGCGGAAGTGGTCGATGCTGGTGATCGCCTGGTTATTCACCCCCACGATGGCGTCGCCGGGCTGCAGGCCGGCCTTGGCCGACGGGCCGCTTACCGACTCGACCACCACCCCGCCGGGCACCCCGAGGCGCGAGGCCTCCTGGGCGGTGAGCGCGCGGCCGGTGACGCCCAGCTTGCCGCTGGCCGAGGGGTTCTTCTTGTCCGGCGAGCCCATCGCAGCGACCTTCTCGCTGGCCTGTTCGCCGAGGGTGACGTTCAGCTCGCGGGCCTTGCGGTCGCGCCACACCGACAGGCGCACCACCGAGCCGGGTTTCTGGTCGCCGATGATGCGCGGCAGGTCGGCCGAACTGTCGACCTTCTGGCCATTCACGCCGAGCACCACGTCACCGGGCTGCAGGCCGGCCTTTTCGGCGGGCGAGCCGGGCTCGACGTTGGCCACCAGCGCGCCATTGGGCTTGTCGAGGCCGAAGTTCTGGGCGAGATCGGCGTCGAGGCCCTGGATCGCCACGCCGAGCCGGCCGCGGGACACCTTGCCGTATTTCTGCAGCTGATCCTTGACCTTCATCGCCACGTCGATGGGGATCGCGAACGAGATGCCCATGAAGCCGCCGGAGCGGGAGTAGATCTGCGAGTTGATGCCGATCACCTCGCCCGCCAGGTTGAACAGCGGGCCGCCGGAATTGCCCGGGTTGATCGCCACATCGGTCTGCAGGAAGGGCACGTAGTTCTCGTCGGGCAGGCGGCGCGCCTTGGCGCTGATGATGCCGGCGGTCACGGTGTTCTCGAAGCCGAAGGGCGAGCCCATCGCCACCACCCACTCACCCACCTTGGCGCGCTCTGCGTCGCCGGTGCGTACCGCCGGCAGGCCGGTGGCGTCGATCTTGAGGAGCGCCACGTCGGTGCGTTTGTCGACGCCCACCACCTTGGCCTTGAACTCGCGCTTGTCGGTGAGGCGCACGGTGACTTCGGTGGCGCCATCGACCACGTGGGCGTTGGTCAGCACGAAGCCGTCGGAGCTCACGATGAAGCCCGAGCCGACGCCCTGCTGGATCTGCTCGGGCGCGCGCCCACCGCCGTTGCCCGGCATGCCAGGCACCGGCACGCCGAAGCGGCGCAGGAAGTCGTAGAAGGGATCGCCGGCGAACGGATCGTCACCGCTCGTGCCGCCATTGCCACGGGTCAGGCGCTGGGTGGTGCTGATGTTCACCACCGCCGGCCCGACCTGTTCGACCAGCGCCGAAAAATCCGGCAGGCCATAGCGCCCCGTCGGCGCCTGGGCCGGCTGGACGGCCGGCGCGGTGGCCGGGGTGGCACCGTTGGCGGCGTGGGAAGGGGAGATTGCACCGCCCTCCTGCAGGCAGCCGGCGAGGACCAGCGCGATGGCGGAGGTGACGAGGGCGGATCGGACGACGGCAGGTTTCATGCAGGGCTCCTGTTTTTTCACGGGACGGTGGACGCCGGGTGCGGCGTGCTGTTCCCGGTACGAACATACGCTTACAAACGGGGCGGCAAAGTGCGATGCCGGGGCCATCGGAAATGGGGGCGGCGCGGCCTGATTGCAATCCCTTTCAAGCCATTTTCCATTACCCGCTTCCCATGGCCGACTTCCGATGTATAGTTAATCACTATCGTGATTGCCGGGAGTGCTTCATGACGTTGACCGACCTCCGCTACCTCGTCGCGCTGGCCCGCGAAAGGCATTTCGGCCATGCCGCGGAACGCTGCAACGTCAGCCAGCCCACGCTCTCGGTGGCCATCAAGAAGCTCGAGGACGAGCTGGCCGTCACGCTTTTCGAGCGAAGCGCCGCCGATGTGAAGATCACCGACATCGGCGCCCGGATCGTCGCCCAGGCCGAAAAGGTGCTCCTCGAAGCCGGCCAGATCAAGGAGCTCGCCACCGCCGGTCGCGATCCGCTCTCCGGCCCGCTCAAGCTCGGCGTGATCTACACCATCGGGCCCTACCTGCTGCCGCACCTCATCCCCCGCGTGCATCAGGCGGCGCCGTCGATGCCGCTGCTGATCCAGGAAAACTACACCGCCAGGCTGGCCGAATCCCTCAAGCGCGGCGACCTCGACGTGATCGTCATCGCGCTGCCCTTCGAAGAGCCGGGCATCGTCACCCAGGCGGTGTACGACGAGCCCTTCCGGGTGCTGATGCCCACCGGCCACCCGTGGGAGAACGACACCGCGATCCCCGCCAAACGGCTGGCCGAAGAGCAGTTGCTGCTGCTCGGCGCCGGCAACTGCTTCCGCGATCAGGTGCTGGAAGTCTGCCCCCTGTGCCGCCCGGGCGAGGGCCTGCAGCGCACGCTGGAGGGCAGCTCGCTGGAAACCATCCGCCACATGGTGGCCACCGGTGCCGGCGTGACCGTGCTGCCCAGCACCGCCGCGGCGCCGATCCCCGGTGGCAACTCGCTCCTCACCGTGCGCCCCTTCGAGGCGCCGGAGCCCTTCCGCCGCATCGCGCTGGCGTGGCGCGTCACCTACCCGCGCAGCGGCGCCATCGACGTGATCCGCCAGGCGATCCTCGCCAGCCCCCTCGACGGCGTGCGCCCGGTGCGCTGATCCGGCGGCCGACGCCGGCGCCCGGCTGGGTGCGGCATCGGCCGGGCCGGTCGTTCAGCCGGTGGCCTTGAGGCGGGTGCCGTGCTCGTCGGCGATCAGGCGTTGCAGCAGGCGACGCACCTTCACCGGCGCCACGTCACTCGTCAGCAGCACCGGGTTCAGGCTGAACAGATCCGGCGTGCCCATCTCCGCGTGCTGGGCGTCGAGGATGGGGCCATCCTCGGTGACGAAGGCCTCGTGCATCGCGCGGATCTTCATCTCGTTGTAGTCGGCATCCTGGACATTGTGGTTGCGCCGTGTGGCGAAGAAGTAGTGGCTCGACCCTTCCGTCTCCGGCGTGCTGGTGTGCAGGTCGTACTGGCCGACGCAGTCGGTCAGGTCGAGCCCGCCGTCGCCCTGGGTCGCCCCCACCGAGAGCTGGATGTTGGCCGGCGCGGTGAAGGTGATGTCGAAGAAATGCCGCGCCTCGGCCTGCGGCGCGGGCAGGAAGTGGGCAAAGATCATCATCGCCGGCGTCTGCTTCCATTCCCAGCGGGCCGACACCGTGGTGGCGGTCTCGCGCAGCCTGGGCACCTGGGGCGACAGCTGGCCGCGGGTGGTGATGATCTCGCCGTGCAGGTGGTCGATGTGGCTCAGGTCCATCACGTTGTCGGTGATGAGCTCGTAGTTGGCCTTGCGGTACATGTAGGTGTAGCCCACGCCGCGCGGGTCGCCGTCGCTGAGCGGGCTGAAGTCGGGCAGCAGCGCCAGGTCGGCGGCCTCGTCGCCCATCCAGATCCACAGGAAGCCGTAGCGTTCGACCAGCGGAAAGGTGCGCACCCGCGCCGCCTGGGGGATGTGGCCGGTGCCGTGGGGGTTGTGGTTGCACTGGCCGGTGCAGTCGAACTTGAGGCCGTGGTAGGCACAGACCACGTCGTCACCGCTGCGCTTGCCCATGCTGAGCGGCACGAAGCGGTGGGGGCAGCGGTCCTGCATCGCGACGGCGGTGCCGTCCTGCCGGCGGTAGATCAGCACCGAGGTGTCGAGCAGGCGGCGCGTGAACAGGCCGTCGGCACCAACTTCCGTCGCCAGCGCGGCGGCGTACCAGGTGTTGAGCAGGTAGGGGCTTTTCTGGTTTGTCTCCATGTCACTCTCTTTTCTTGTGGGTGGTGATGCAAGCCGGGCGGGCGCCCGGCGGGGGTGGAGGCCGGCCGGGGCCGGTCTCCGGGACCATCCGCCGTGGGGCGGGGCGATTCAGAAATCGACGACCAGGCGCGCGCCCCGGGCCCGCGAGCAGCACGGGAGGAAGCGGTCGTTGGCGGCTTTTTCGGCGTCGCTGAGGAAGACGTCGCGGTGTTCGGGCTCGCCGTCGAGCACGCGCATCAGGCAGCTGCCGCAGATTCCCTGCTCGCACGACAGCGCCACCGGCACGCCGTGGGCGAGCAGGGTCTGGGCGACGCTGCGATCGGCCGGCACCCGGGCCGTCACGCCGCGGCTCGGCACGCACACCTCGAAGCTGCCGGCGAGGGTGTCGGGCTCCCGCGCCGGTGCCGCGAAGTACTCGAAGTGGATGCGATCGTCAGGCCAGCCCTGCTCTCGCGCGGTGGCGATGACGTGGTTCATGAAGCCCTGCGGCCCGCACACGTACAGCCGGGTGTCCGGGGGCGGGCTGGCCAGCAGGGCCGCCACATCCAGGCGTCGGGCCGGTTCGCCATCGACATGAAGACGCACCTGCGACGCAAACGGCGCGGCGGCGAGGCGGTCGAGGTAGGCGGCGCCGGCCTGCTGGCGGACGCAGTAGTGCAGCGCGAAATCGGCGCCGTCCCGGTGCAGGGCCCAGGCCATCGACAGCAGCGGGGTGATGCCGATGCCACCGGCGAACAGCAGCGAGCGGGCCGCCGGCACCAGCGGAAAGTGGTTGCGCGGCGCGCCGATGCGGATGACGTCGCCCTCGGCGATGTCCCGGTGCGCGCTGCTCGAGCCACCGCGCCCGGCGGGCGCCAGCAGCACGCCGATCTCGTAGGCGCCCGCCTGCCCAGGTGGGTTGCACAGGGAATACTGGCGGATCAGGCCGTTCGGCAGCGCGACGTCGATGTGGGCGCCGGCCGTGAAGGGCGGCAGCGGGGTGTCGTTCGCGGGGATCAGCTCGAAGCCCGCGATGTGCTCGGCGAGCCGCGTCTTGCGGCGCACCCGCACGGGAAAGAATGCGGATGCCGGGTGGACAGCCATGGTCTCCTCCTGCTTGGTTTTTTTGTCGGTCAGGTGCCGGATCGAGCCGGCAAGGACGGATTTGCAACTGGCGTGCCAGCGCTGCGATTTTTAGCAAGCCGTTGATCTGTAAAGGTATTGGCGCCGGGGAGGGTTTGGCGTGCCTGCGGCTGTGGCGAAAGATTTCTGAAATGAAGAAACATGGTTTCTTCAAATGCGGAAATTTCTCTACCATGCGGTTTCGTCCGTCACCTGTGCCAGGCCGATGCCCCACGCGTCCCGCAGCCCGCTGACCGCCATCGTCGAGGCCATCGACGACGAGGCCCTGTCCCGCAACGTGCGTTTCGAGCCCGACAGCGGGCAGATCCTGCTGTTCGACCAGCGCATGCTGCTGATGCACGGCTTCTCGCTGGCGGCGCTGCGCCGTGAGCTGATCGAGCGCCTGGGCCTCGACAAGACCCGCGAGCTGTTCACCCGGCTCGGCTACCAGCAGGGCACCGAGGACGCGCGCGGCCTGCGCGAGAGCGCGCCCGGCGGGCTGGAGGGCACGCTGGCGCTGGGGCCGAGGCTGCGGGAGATCGAGGGTTTCGTCCGCAACCAGGCGGTGGACCGGATGCAGTTCAACACCGAGAGCGGCGAGTTCTGGGGCGACTACTACTGGGAGTCGTCGTGGGAGGCGGAGGTCCACCGCCAGCACTTCGGCGTCAGCGGTTCGCCCGCCTGCTGGATGATGACCGGCTACGCCTGCGGCTTCACCACCGCGCTGATGGGGCGGCCGATCCTGTGGCGCGAGCGCGAATGCGTGGCGATGGGGCATGCCCGCTGCCGGGTGGTGGGCGAGCCGCTGGAGGACTGCGACGACGCAGAGGAGCATCTGCGCTTCCTGCAGATCGAGGATTTCGTCTCGGCGCCGCGCCGGGGCCGGGCTGGCCCGAAGGCGGGGGGCGAGGCTGCGGCGGTGAGCGGCGTGCTGCCCGATCTGGTGGGGGCGTCGCCGGGCTTCAACGAGGTGGCGCACCTCATCAAGCGCGTCGCGCCCACCGACGCGACGGTGCTCTTCCTGGGCGAGAGCGGGGTGGGCAAGGAGCGCTTCACCAAGACGCTGCACGCCATCGGCCCGCGTGCCGACAAGCCCTTCATCTCGGTCAATTGCGCGGCGATCCCCGGCGAGCTGGTGGAGGCCGAGCTGTTTGGCGTGGAGAAGGGCGCCTTCACCGGCGCCACGGTGTCGCGGCCCGGGCGTTTCGAGCGCGCCAACGGCGGCACGTTGTTCCTCGACGAGATCAGCAGCCTGCCGCTGCATGCCCAGGGCAAGCTGCTGCGGGTGCTGCAGGAGGGCGAGGTGGAGCGCGTCGGCGACGTGCAGGTCCGCCCGGTGGATGTGCGGATCGTTGCCGCCGCCAACTGCGATCTGCGCGAAGAGGTGCGGGCGGGGCGCTTCCGGGAGGATCTGTTCTTCCGGCTCAACGTGTTCCCGATCGAGATCCCGCCGCTGCGCGCGCGGCGCGAGGACATCCCGCTGATGGTCAATGTGTTCGTGAAGCGTTTTGCCGCGCGTTTCGGCAAGCGCCTGACGGGCATCACCCAGCGCGCCAGCGAGGCGTTATGGGCCTACGACTGGCCGGGCAACGTGCGCGAGCTGGAAAACATCATCGAGCGCGGCGTCATCATGGCCGACGAGGGCGGCAACCTTGATGTGCAGCACCTGTTCTCGGGCGGCGAGCGCTTTCCGCAGGTGTCGCTGCGCGTCGCCGACGCCGGCGAGGCTGCTGCGGTGAGGGAGGCGAGTGGGGCACCGCTGGCGCTCGACGATCACATCGCGGCGCTGCTGGCGGCAGCGGGGTCGTTCGGCGCGGCCGAGTCGCTGATCCTTGCCCACGCGCTGGCGCGCACCGACGGCAACCTTTCGGCCGCGGCCCGCCTGCTCGGCCTGCGTCGGGGGCAGCTGGAGTACCGCACCAAGGGTCGCGACGGGCGTGGCGGCGGCTAGCGGGCGCCGGTGTGCCAGCAGCCGGCCTCGGTGACCAGCCAGTCCATCGGCTGGTCGTGGGGCTGGGGCCAGCAGGTGTCGGCGCGGGCCAGCTCGAAGGCGATGCCGGCGGTGGCCGGTGCGGGGTCGAGGGCCGCCAGCGTGCGGTCGAAATAACCGCCGCCATAGCCGAGCCGGAAGCCGGCCGCGTCGAACACGTTGAGCGGCACCAGGATCAGGTCCGGCTCGATCCGCTCGTCCCCGGCCGGCACCGGAATCCCGTGGTGGTCGGTGGCCATCGGCGCGTCGGGCCGCCAGCGCAGGAAGATCATCGGCTGACCCGCCGCGCGCACCACCGGCAGGGCTGCCTCCCGGGCCGGATCGGCGGCCAGCCAGCGGCGCATCCATGGCACCAGATCCACCTCGCCCCGCCACGGCCAGCAGAAGGCCAGACGGCGGGGCGCGAGCCGGTCGACCAGCGCATCCAGATGGCTTTCGAGGTGCGCGGTACGCGTGGCCCGCTCGGCGTCGGGCAGGGTTTCGCGGGCGGCGATCCGGGAATTCCGGAGGTTCTTGCGCAGCGCGGAAATTTCGGCTTCGGAAAGGCCCCCGGAAGGGGGAAGGGGCGGGGTCACTGTGCTATTCTCCGACGGCATTTTGGCGAGACGTAGAGCAATGAAGAATAGCGCGTGGGCCGTCCTGGCGGCAGTTTTGTGGATGGCCATGCCGGCCGGCGGTGATCCGGGCGATGAACGCATCCTGTTGTCCCGGGACGCGGCCCGCAGCGGCGACCGCAACCGTCTCAACCTCTACGCCCAGCCCACCGGCCACGTGCTCGATCCCTATCCCGAGTTCTGGGCCCTGTCCAACATGCTGGCCCGTCCCAACGACGTGGATTCGGCCCGTATCCGCGATTTCCTGCAGCGCTACCCGGGCAGCTGGCCCGCCGAAAAGCTGCGCGCCGACTGGCTGCGCTACCTCGGCAAGCGCGGCGATTTCGGGCCGCTGCTGGCCGAGTTCGGCAACCTCGAGCAGCCCGACCAGGACATCAAGTGCTACCAACATCAGGCTCGCCTCAGCAGCGGTGATCCGGCCCTGCTCCCAGAAGTGCGCCCGATGTGGTTTTCGCTGGTGGATACGCCCGAGAGTTGCGTGCCCATCCTCCAGGCCCTGGCCCGCGAGGCGCTGGTCAGCCCCGACGAGATCTGGGGCCGCGTGCGTCGCCTGATGGAAGCCAAGCGCACCACCGGCGCCAAGGCCGTGGCCAGCTGGTTGCCCTTCGACCAGCAGCCCGGCTCCATCGATCTGGAGCGCGCCGGCGCCAACCCGTCCACCTGGCTCGACCGCCTGCCGGTCAACTTTGCTGCCAGCCGCCCCGGCCGCGAGCTGGCCCTGATCGCCCTGGCCCGCCTCGCCCGCGACGACCCCCAGGGCGCCTACGCCCGTTACCTGGGCCTCAACGAACGCTTCTCGGCCGCCGAGCGCAGCTACGCCCTCGGCCAGATCGCCTGGCAGGCCGCCGCCAAGCTGATGCCCGACGCCAACGCCTGGTTCAAGGCCGCCGGCGATACCCCGATGTCCGACGACCAGGCCGCCTGGCGGGTGCGTGCAGCCCTGCGTGCCGGCGACTGGAAGGCCGTCCGCGGCGCCGTCGAAGCCATGTCGGCCGACCAGCGCGCCCAGCCGGACTGGACCTACTGGCTCGGCCGCGCCCACCAGGCCCAGGGCAACCGCGAAGCCGCCCGCAAGGAGTTCGAGCGCATCGCCGGCCACCCCAACTTCTACAGCATCCTCGCCGACGAAGAGCTCGGCCGCACCTTCACCCTGCCCAAGAAGGCCCGCTCGCCCAGCTCCGACGAATTCGAGCAGACCCGCCAGACCCCGGGCATCCAGCGCGCCATCGCCCTGTTCCGCCTGGATCTGCGCACCGAGGGCACGCGCGAATGGAACTGGACCCTGCGCAACCGGGACGACCGCTTCCTCCTCTCCGCTGCCCAGCTCGCCCAGCAGCTCGGCATCTACGACCGCGCCATCAACGCCGCCGACAAGACCCGTAACGAGCACGACTACAGCCTGCGCTACCTCGCCCCTTACCGCGAGCGGGTCGAGCCCAACGCCAGGAGCCGCGATCTCGATCCGGGCTGGGTGTACGGCCTGATGCGCCAGGAGAGCCGCTTCGTCACCGCCGCCCGCTCCGGCGTCGGCGCCCAGGGCCTGATGCAGATCATGCCGGCCACCGGCAAGTGGGTCGCCGGCAAGCTTGGGATGAGCGGCTACAACGTCGGCTGGCTGCAGGACCCGGACACCAACGTGATGCTCGGCACCACCTACATGCGGATGGTCCTCGAAGGGCTCGACAACCACCCGGTGCTCGCCTCGGCGGCCTACAACGCCGGCCCCGGCCGCGCCAAGAAATGGAAGGACGTGAAGCCCCTCGAAGGCGCGATCTACGCCGAATGCATTCCCTTCAACGAAACCCGCGACTACGTGAAGAAGGTGATGGCCAACGCCGTCATCTACGCCGCGCTGTTTGAAGGCCGCGCGCCATCCCTCAAGGCCAAGCTCGGCATCATCGCGGCGAGCGACGGCAGCACCCGCGGGCTGGGCAGTGCGGCTCCGGGCGCTGGCCTCGACGAGCCGTCGCCGGGCGCCGGCAGCAACGAATAAACCCCGGGCCGGGAATTCGCTGCCCGCGGCGCACTCCAACAGGCTGATTTCTCACCCTAACCCCGGAGACCGGCCATGCCCCTTCCCTGCAAGATCCTCCTCGTTGGTGGCAGTGGTTTTGTCGGCACCGCGATCGCAGAGCGCCTCACCCGTGACGGCGTCCGCCTGATCGTGCCAACCCGCCGACTCGCCCATGCCAGCCACCTGCGCGTGCTGCCCGGCGCCGAGGTGGTCGAGGCCGACGTGTTCGATCCCGCCGCGCTGGCCCGCCTGATGGACGGCGTGGATGCCGTGGTGAGCCTCGTCGGCGTGCTCCATTCCCGTCCTGGCACCCCGTGGGGCCCGGCCTTCGCCCGCGCCCACGTCGAGCTGCCCACCCGGCTGGTCGCCGCAGCGCGGGCGGCCGGCGTGCCCCGCATCGTGCACGTGAGCGCCCTCGGCGCCGATCCCGCCGGGCCGTCGGAATACCAGCGCTCCAAGGCCGCCGGCGAAGCTGCAATCCGCGCCGGCAGCCCCGATGTGGCGTGGACCATCCTGCGCCCGTCGGTGATCTTCGGGCCCGGCGACAGCTTCCTCAATCTCTTCGCCGGCCTCGTGCGGCGCTTTCCGCTGATGCCGCTGGGCGGCGCCAGCGCCCGCTTCCAGCCGGTCTATGTGGGCGACGTGGCCGACGTGGTGGCCGAATGCCTCGCCCGCCCGGATGCCGCCGGCCAGACCTTCGAGCTCGCGGGCCCGCAGGTCTATACCCTGCGCCAGCTGGTCGAATACGTGGGGCGGCTCACCGGCTGCCGGCGCCCGGTGATCCCGCTGCCCGAAGGCCTGGCGATGCTTCAGGCGGCGGCCCTCGAATGCCTGCCCGGCCCGCTGATGAGCCGCGACAACGTGCGTTCGATGCGCGCCGACAACGTGGCCAGCGGCGCACCCCAGCCCTGGGGCCGGGTGCCCACCTCGCTCGAAGTCGTCGCCCCGTGCTACCTGGGCACCGTCAACAAGCGTGGCCGGCTGGATGCGGCACAGTTGCGCCGCGACTAGCCCGCCCCCGATCCCGCAAGCCCCCGTCCGATCCATGGAAATCTACTGCGTTGGCGGCGCCATCCGCGACGAGCTGCTCGGTCTGCCGGTCAAGGACCGGGACTGGGTGGTCGTCGGCGCCACCCCCGAAACCCTCCTCGCCGAAGGCTACAAGCCAGTCGGCAAGGATTTTCCGGTCTTCCTCCATCCGCGCACCCACGAGGAGTACGCGCTGGCCCGCACCGAGCGCAAGACCGCCCCGGGCTACGCCGGCTTCGTGTTCCACACCGACCCTTCGGTGACCCTCGAAGAAGACCTCGCCCGCCGCGACCTCACCATCAACGCCATCGCCCGGGGTGACGACGGCGTGCTGGTCGATCCCTTCCACGGCCGTCGCGATCTGGCCGACGGCATCTTCCGCCACGTGAGCCCGGCCTTCGCCGAAGACCCGGTGCGCATCCTGCGCCTTGCGCGCTTCGCGGCCCGCTTTGCGGAGTTCCGCGTCGCCCCCGAAACCCTTGATCTGATGCGCGGCATGGTCGCCGCCGGCGAGGTGGATGCGCTGGTGCCCGAGCGGGTGTGGCAGGAAATCGCCCGCGGCCTGATGGAAGCCCGGCCGTCGCGGATGATCCAGGTGCTGCGCGACTGCGGCGCGCTGGCCCGCCTGCTGCCCGAGGTGGACCGGATGTTCGGCATTCCCCAGCCGGCCCAGCATCACCCCGAGGTGGACTGTGGCGCGCACCTGCTGCTGGTGCTCGACGAGGCCGCCGCCACCGGCCAGCCGCTGGCGGTGCGCTTCGCCTGTCTGCTCCACGATCTGGGCAAGGGCCTCACCCGGCCCGATCTGCTGCCCCACCACTACGGCCACGAGGCGATCAGCGAGCGGCTCGCCAAGGAAGTCTGCGAGCGCCTCAAGTGCCCCGCCGACTGCCGCGACCTGGCGCTGATGACCGCCCGGGAGCACGGCATCGTGCATCAGGCCCTGGTGCTGCGCGCCGCCACCGCGGTGAAGCTCGTCGAACGCTGCGACGGCCTGCGCCGGCCGGAGCGCTTCACCGCGTTGCTTGATGCCTGCGCCTGCGACCACCGCGGTCGCGCCGGGCTCGCCAGCCGGCCTTATCCGCAGCGGGATCGCCTGCTGGCGGTGCTGGCCGCGGTCCGCGGGGTGGATGCCGGCGCCATCGCCCGGGGCCTCGCCGACAAGTCGCAGATCCCCGCCGAAGTCCATGCGGCGCGGGTGGCGGCGGTGAAGCGGCTTGGCCTGGATGACGACACGAATGTTGACAGATTGTCGCCGGAGGCCCGGCAGTAATCCCGCGGCAGTCCTGGCGACGGGGGGCATACAATGCCGCCCAGACATGTCCTCGAACCCGGTTTTTCCTTTGTTTCTCCCCCGCTTGTGGCGAATCGCGCTGAGCGCGCTGGTCGTCTGCGCGGCCACCGCGGCGCGGGCGACCCAGCCGATCCCGGCCTTCGCCGAAGTGAAGGCCGGCGCCACGCCGTCGGTGGCGGTGCTGCTCGCCCGCGACGGCACACCGCTGGCCGAGCGGCGGCTCGACCCGCGGGTGCGGCGGCTGGAGTGGGTCGGCCTGCCCAACCTCTCGCCAGCCCTCAAGGAGGCGCTGCTGGCCGCCGAGGACAAGCGCTTCTTCGAGCACTCCGGCGTCGACTGGCGGGCCTTTGCCGGTTCCATCTGGCACAACCTGTGGTACGACCGCAAACGCGGTGCCTCAACCCTGTCGATGCAGCTCGCCGGCCTGCTCGACCCGGAGCTGGCCCTCGGCCGCGACGGTGCGCCGCGCCGCTCCATCGGCCAGAAGTGGGACCAGGCCCTGGCTGCCCAGGCCCTCGAAAACCGCTGGACCAAGGAGCAGATCCTCGAGGCCTACCTCAACCTGGCGCCCTTCCGGGGCGACCTGCAGGGGGTGCATGCGGCGTCCCGCGCGCTGTTCGGCAAGACCCCGGGCGAACTCGGCCGGCCTGAGGCGCTGGTGCTTGCGGTGCTGCTACGCGGCCCCAACGCCAAGGCCGAGGTGGTCGGGCGCCGGGCCTGTGTGCTCGCCGAGCGCATCGGCAACCCGTCGGCCTGCGCCGCGGCCCAGCGGCTGGCGGACGTGACCCTCGACCGCCAGCATCTCGGCCCGCGCTGGGAGCTGGCGCCGCACCTTGCCCGCCAGCTCCTTCAGCAGCCCGGCGAGCGCCTCGTCACCACCCTCGACGCCGACGCCCAGCGTCTGACCCTGGCCGCGTTGCGCCGGCTCGGCGCGGCGGATGCGGCCGCGGTGGTCATCGACAACGCCACCGCCGACGTGCTCGCCTACGTGGGAGCGCCGGATGCGGCCCAGGTGGATCACGCGGCGATCCTGCGCAGCAGCGGCAACCTGCTCCTGCCCTTCGCCTACGGCATCGCCATCGAGCGCCGTCAGATCACTGCCGCAACCCTGCTCGACGACGCCCTCTCCAACCACGCGCCCACCAGTCCCGACGAACGCCTGTGGGTGAGCGCCCGCCGGGCCCTGGGCGAAAGCCTGTCCGAACCCGCACAGACGGTGCTGCGGATGGTTGGCGACCAGCTGCCCGAGCGCTTCCGGGTGGCCGATCTGGACGTGACGCGCAGCGCCCAGGCCGATCTCGGCCTGCTGGCCATCGCCGGCCTCTACCGCAGCCTGGGCAGCGGCGGGCAATGGCTGGCGCCGCGCAGCACGCCCGGCGGCGAGCGGGTCGCCCGGCGCCTGCTGCGGCCCGAGGCGGGCTTCATCGTGGGCGACATCCTGGCCGAGGTGGACCCGGATGGCGTGCCTCAGCCCTTCGTGATCCGCCAGTACGTGCCCGACGGGCGCGAGACGCTGGTGGCTGGCCTGTCGGACCGCTACACCGTGGTCCTGTGGTCGGCCAGCACCCGCGGCACGCCGGCGCTGGCCAACGCCGCCTGGCACGAGATCCTGCGTGGCCTGCATCGCAACCAGCCGGCCGCGCGCCCGATGCCACCGCCGGGCGTGGTGTCGACGCTGGTGGTCTTCGAGCCACCGGTGGAAAGCCCGCGCCGGGAGTGGTTCATCCGTGGCACGGAAGTGGAGCGGGTGGCGCTGCCCCGCAGCCTGCCGCGGATCGCCTGGCCCGCCAACGGCATGCTGGTGGATGCGATGGCGCTGGCGAGCGATCCGGCTTTCCGCATCCATTTCGAGGGCAGCCGCGTGCCGCCCGGCGCCTGGTGGCGTCTGAACGGCGAGCGGGTGGGGAACGGCAACGGCAGTGCGAACGGCAACGGCGGTCGGATCAGCTGGCGGCCGGTGGCGGGCCGTCACGTGCTGGAGCTGATGGCCGCCGACGGCCAGCTGCTCGACAGCGTCACCTTTGCGGTGCGCGCGCCCTTCGACGACGAGCCGTCAAAGCCAGCGGACCAGCAGCCAGACCGCCAGTGACATCAGCAGGGTGCTGGTGAACGGGATGTGGATGTGGCGTCCGAAGACGTCGAAATGCAGATCGCCGGGCAGGTGCCCGATCCGCCAACGCCGCAGCGGCAGGCTGGAACCCAGCCCCGAAACCACCGCCAGCACCACGATTGCCAGCAACCACTTGAGCATCGGCCCTCTACCTGCCGTCGACGATGAAGCGTCGGGCAGGCGCAGCGGGCGCCCGCCGACGACGCGGGAGCCCGGACCTTACCGCGTTTCCGGTGCGCCGTGTTGTCAGCGCATCCGGCGACGACGGTTGAGCAGCAGCCCGCCCGCGGCCATGCCCGCCAGGCCGAGGAGTGCAGGCTCGCTCACCGGCGCCGAGGCGGGCGCCGACACCGAGCCGGTGCTCACCGCCGCCCAGCGCAGGGTGCCGCCCGCGTACAAGGCCTCGCCCAGCCCGTCGCCGTAGAAGGTGACGGTGCTGAAGGTGCGGCTGTCGTCGATGGCGGCGACGAAGTTGGTGAACACGTAATCCGTGTTGCCGTCGCCGTCGTAATCCTGGTTGCCGGGGTTGGAGTCGGCGTTGATGGCATTGGCGACGATGCGGGTGGCCCCGCCGTCGAAGGAGATGAACAGGTTGGAGCCGGCCGGCGCGCCGGTGTCCGGGTGGAGCACGCTGGTGCAGCAGGTGGCCCAGTCGGCGATCTCGAGGCCGAAGGCGTTGACCGGCGTGGCGAAGGTGAAGGTCAGCCCGGAGCCTGATGCCGGCGCCGCCGGGGCGATCGAAATGGACGCGCCGCCCAGGGCGTAGGGTCGGCCGGCCGCCCGATAGCCGTTGTAATCGCCATAGACGAAGCGATCCGTGTTGTCGGTGGCGCGGATCGTCAGCCCTGGCAGCGTCCAGTTTGACGCGTTGGACGTCAGGCCGGACAGCGCGAGGGTGTGCACAGTGCCGCCGACGCTGGTGATCGTGCTGTCGAAGGCCAGCCGGCCGCTGACCACGTCATTGTTGTAAATGACAGGCGCCGCGAAAGCACTCAGGGACAGCGCGCTTCCAACGACATGGCAAAGGAGTTTCAAGCGCATTTCCGCCTCCGTGAAAAATTTCACGAATTTCAAGCAAAATTTACGCCCAAAATGGTTTTGTTAATCAAACCAATGGCTTGGAATTGTCGATGAAATAATCTGCCATAAAGTGTAAAGACGCCCGACAGTGCTCGAGTGGTGTTCGGGCGCGTCTTTTGCTTTTCTCTGCACCCTGGCTGGGGTAAGTTCTCCGCCTGAACACTTCCATCTCCCGAGCCGATGACCCTCTTCCCCGCCCGCAGCCCCCTCCGCCTGAGCGCAGGATTCCGCCCATGAACCGTTCCCGCTTCGGCGATCTGGAAGTGCTGTGTCACGCCCCCACCGGCCCGGTTCGCGAGACGCCCATCCTGTTCGTGCACGGTGCCTACACCGCCGCGTGGTGCTGGGAAGAGCAGTTCCTGCCGTGGTTTGCGGCTCAGGGGTACGCCTCGTACGCCGTGTCATTGTCGGGCCACGGACGCAGCCGCGGCCGGACATACCTGGACAGCTTCTCGATCTCGGATTACGTGGATGACGTGGCAGAGGTGGCCGGCAAGCTGCCCGCCACGCCGGTGCTGGTGGGCCACTCGATGGGCGGCATGGTGGTGCAGAAGTACCTCGAGCGGCACACTGCGCCGGCGGTGGTGCTGATGTCGTCGGTCCCGCCCCAGGGCCTGCTGGGCTCGGCCTTCGGGCTGGCGTTCTCGCGGCCGCACCTGCTGGGCGATCTCAACCGCATCATGGGCGGCGGGCAGCCCCAGATGGAAACCCTGCGCGACGCGATGTTCCACGAGACCATCGCGCTCGAGCGCCTGCAGCGCTACTACCACCTGTGCCAGCCCGAATCCCACCGGGCGATCTGGGACATGTCGCTGTTCGACCTGCCATCGCTGGCGCGCATCGAGTTGCCGCCGATGCTGGTGCTGGGCGCCGAGCATGACGTGCTGATCCCACCCGATCAGACGCGTCTCACCGCCCGTCGCTACGACGTCGATCCGCTGATCCTGCCGGGCCTCGGCCACGGCATGATGCTGGAGACCGACTGGCGGGTGGCGGCTGATCCGATCCTCGACTGGCTGAAGACACTCGGTTTGTGACAGGGCGTTCCAATCGCGCAGGGCCGTGAACTTCGTCATTGCGGCCGCCCATTTTGTGTTCCATCCTGAAATCGTGCGACTGGCGGTGATTTCGGGGCGTTGAAGCGGGCTTCCGGTGTCGTCTGCCGGAATTCCTTCAACCTTTGGAGGCCACAGCCGTTAAGAAAAACAGGGGGGCGCGTCTCTCACCCCGGAACGGAGGCCGAAATGGTGATCTTCATGGATATGGAAAGCGGTGAACGGAGCTACCTCGAGCCCGAAATGTCTGAGGGGCCGGCCTATGATGACGAAGTGCTGAACGCCAACCTGCTGCCGCCGGAGCTCGCGCTTGGCCTGCAGGAGATCCCGGCCGCCAGCCACGAGCGTCACGCGGCGCCGACCGATGTGGATGCCTTCCTGAGCGCGGTGTATCGCTTCCAGGAATAATCAGCCCCAGCGTTTCGATCAAGAAAAAACAGCCCGCCGGCGCATCACGCCGGCGGGCTGTTTGCATGTGGACCGGCCAACTTACAGGCTGTGCAGGCGGTCGCCGCGCAGGAAGCCGATCAGCGGCTGGCCGATGTTGCGCGACAGGGCGATCACCTTGAACAGCTCGCCCATCTCGTGGGGGCCGGTGAGCCGCTGCACGGCCTTCGAGGCGCGGATGTAGTCGGCGCTGTCTTCCGGCGCCCGGCGCGCCAGGCAGGCCAGCACGCCGCAGTTGAACAGGAAGTTCGCCTGGTCGGCGTAGCCCATCACATCCAGCCCGGCCTCGAAGCCGGCCTCGGCGATGGCAGTGAAATCCACGAAGGCAGTGATGTCGTTGAGCCCCGGCCACAGGAAGGGATCACCGTGGGCGTGGTGGCGGTAGTAGCACAGCAGCGTGCCGGTGCTGCGGCTGGGCAGGTAGTACTCGGCGCGGGGGTAGCCGTAGTCGATCAGGATCATCGCGCCCTGTTCGAGGCGTGCGGCCCATTCGGCCACCCAGGCCCGACCGGCGAGGTTGATCTCGCTGACGTATTCGCCTTCGGACGGCAGGGGCAGCGCGAGGGCCTCGGCCGCCTCGGCCACCCGGCCGGCGACAGGGCGGTCGGCCCACACGAAGCGGCCTTCGTCGTCGAGGCTGACGCCCCGCTCGAAGATGCCTTCCGGGCGCCACGCCACCAGATGCACCGGCATCACGTCGAGCACCTCGTTGGCCACCAGCGCGCCGGAGAAACGCTCCGGCAGGGTGTCCAGCCAATGCACGCGGCCGGCCAGGTGCGGCACCTTGGCCGCCAGGGTGTCGAACTGGCGTTCGCGCAGCTCGCCCGAGACTTCGAGGATGCCGTAGCTCTCGGGTAGCGTGCCCTGGAGCTCGAGTTCGAGGAGCAGATCTGCGGCGAGCAGCCCGGTGCCGGCGCCGGCTTCGATGATGTGGGGCGCCGACAGTCGCATCACCTGCTGCAGCTGGCTGGCCAGCGCCTGGCCGAAGAGCGGCGTGAGTTCCGGAGCAGTGATGAAATCCCCGCCTGGCCCGAACTTGCGCGAGCCGCCGCTGTAATAGCCCAGCCCGGGCGCGTAGAGGGTTTCGGCCATGTAGCTGGAGAACGGGATCCAGCCGCCTTCGGCAGCGATCAGGGCCTGCAGGCGGGCGACGAGGGCGGCGCTTTGTTCGAGGGCTTCGGCTGACGGCTGGGGCAGGTTCATGGCGGCGCTGAGGTGTAAAATCGCGCATTTTACCCTGCCGCGCTACCGTGCCGCGGCGCGGGGATGCCGCGCGTCGCAAGACAGCGCCATTTCGGCCGTCGCCGCCGTATGATAACGCTCCCCGAAGATCCCCTTTTCAGGTCGTCATGAATCAACCGGCAGCTGCGCCTGTCGCCCTCGTGACCGGCGCAGCCCGGCGCGTCGGCGCTGAAATCGCCCGCCACCTGCATGCCGCAGGCGCGCGGGTCGTGCTGCATTGCCGCCAGTCGCGCGATGAAGCCGATGCGCTGGCCGCGGCCTTCAACACATCGAGGCCCGATTCGGCCTTGGTCGTGCAGGCTGATCTGCTGGATACCGCGGCGCTGGCTGGTCTGGTTGATGCCGTTATTGCCCATTATGGGCAAATGGACGCGTTGGTCAATAATGCGTCGAGCTTCTTTCCCACCGCGATGGGCGAGATCGACGAGGCCGCCTGGTTCGATCTGATCGGCTCCAACCTCAAGGCGCCGCTGTTCCTGGCCCAGGCCGCCAACCCCTGGCTGCAGGCTACCAGAGGCGCGATCGTGAACATCGTCGATATCCACGCCGAGCGCCCGCTGAAGGGCTACCCCCTGTACTGCGCCGCAAAGGCCGGCCTGCTGGGCCTGACCCGTGCGCTGGCCCTTGAACTGGCCCCGCGGGTGCGGGTCAATGGTGTTGCGCCCGGCGCGATCGAATGGCCCGAGGATGGCCAGTTTCCGCCCGCCGAGCGCGAGGCCGTGGTGGCCCATACGCTGCTTCAGCGGGTCGGTGCGCCGTCGGACATCGCCCGGACCGTGCGTTTTTTGCTGTTCGATGCGCCCTACGTCACGGGGCAGATCATTCCGGTGGACGGCGGACGTAGTGCGCATTTATAACGTATTTAACATTTATCACGGTCGGATCGCCTTTTCGCCCGACTTATAATCATCGAACATCTGGAAAACAATGGAACACGCAGTGGCAGTCCCCGCGCCGGTGGCAGACGACTCTTCCGAAACGGAATCCCGTTTCTCCAATTCCTTCCTGCGCCTCAAGAAATTCCTGATGCGCAAGACGGGCGAGGCCATCGTCGACTACGGCATGATCGAGGAAGGCGACGTGGTGATGGTCTGCGTCTCCGGCGGCAAGGATTCCTTCACGCTGCTCTCGCTGCTGCTCGAACTGCGCGAGCGGGCGCCGATCAACTTCCGCGTCGTGGCCATGAACCTCGACCAGAAGCAGCCCGGCTTCCCCGATCACGTGCTGCCGGCCTACTTTGAATCCATCGGTGTCGAATACAAGATCGTCACCGAGAACACCTACAAGATCGTCAAGGACAAGATCCCCGAGGGCAAGACCACCTGCTCCCTGTGTTCGCGCCTGCGTCGCGGCATCATCTACCGCACCGCGAAGGAAGTGGGGGCCACCAAGATCGCCCTGGGCCACCACCGGGACGACATGATGGAAACCCTGTTCCTCAACATGTTCTTCGGCGGCAAGATGAAGGCCATGCCGCCCAAGCTGGTGAGCGACGATCGTCAGAATGTGGTGATCCGGCCGCTGGCCTACTGCTCCGAGAAGGACATCGAGCGGTTCGCCCGCGGCATGGAATATCCGATCATCCCGTGCAACCTGTGCGGCAGCCAGGAAAACGCGCAGCGCAAGCAGATCAAGGCTATGCTACGCGATTGGGATACCCGCTTCCCCGGTCGTATCGTGTCGATCGCCACCGCGATGAAGAATGTCGTTCCCTCTCATCTGGCGGACGGCAAGCTGTTCGATTTCCTGAACGTCACGCGCGGAACGGAAGTGGAGCAGGGTGACATCGTGTTCGACACGCCCGAACTCCCGTCTGCCGTGCAAGAAGATGCCTCAGCGATCCCCATCGGGATCTGGAGAAGTTAGAGCTTATGGACCGCCCACCCTGCCCCCCGCGCACGTCCGAGGGATTCGCCGCGACTGGCGCCCTCTGCCACCCGGGGAACATCGGAGCATGCCGCGATGAATGAGCGTGCCTCCACACGGTGCCTGCTGTATGCAGACGTGGCAGGGCGCGTCCGTCTGGCCGTCAAGCTGGGGGAGGCGGAGGCCGGCTATGCCGTCGAGCGCTGTCTGAACCGCATGTCACGCTGCGCCGAGGCCTACTCGGCCGAGGGGCTGGAGCTGCGCCCGGAAGTTGTCGTTGCCCATTTTGGGGATGCGGACTCCGCGCTGCTGGCGGCCCGCGAGATGCGCGAACGGGTCCGGGCGCTGCCGCCGATGAGCGGCATCAAGCTGGTGCTGCGGGCTGGCGTGGTGCTCGAGTCCGAAGCTGGGGGCGAGGAGGGTGGCGCCGAGAAGATGGCGGCCCGTCTGGTCGACGGCTGCAATCCTGACACCATCACCGTTTCCGAGAGCCTTTCCGAGCTGCTGTCGCCGTCGATGCGGCGTCTGCTTGGCAAGCTCGATGACGCGGCCAGCAACGCGCCCTTCCCGGCCCTTGAGCTCGGCAACGCGCCGCCGCCGACCCCGGCCGAGCTCCGTCAGGAGGCCCTGCAGTCGGTCAGACAGATGCGGGTCAGCTTTCGTGGCCAGAAGTGGGTCATCGACGCGGCGCACCCGACGCTGCTGTTCGGTCGCGAAACCGGCAACGACATCGTCGTGTCCGACCCGCGGGTTTCGCGCCAGCATGCGCGCATCGAACTGCGCAATGGCCTGTTCTATCTGGCCGATTCCAGCACCAACGGCACTTACCTGCTGGAGGAGGGGGCGGCGGAGCACTGCATCAAGCGCGGCGAGTTCGCGCTGTCCGAGAAAGGCCACATCGGCTGCGGTTTCTCGGTGGGTGACAACATGTCCGACGCGGTGGCGTTCGCCCTCGACTGATCCACGGCGGCAGGCGCAACCCAACGAAAAGGGCCCTCAGCGGGCCCTTTTCCGTCATGGCGCCGGGGCTTTTCAGCCCTTCAGACAGGTGCTCATGAACTTCTTGCGTTCGTCGCCCTTGAGAGCCTTTTCGCCGGCTTCCTTGTTGCAGGCCTTCATCTTTTCTTGCTGCGGGGTGCCCTTGGCTTCGGCGGCGGCGGGTTTTGCAGAGAGGCATTCCTTCATGAAGGCCTTGCGCTCGTCGCCCTTCTTGTCGGCGGCGGATGCGTTGCATTCCTTCATCTTGTTCTGCTGGGTCGTGGCCGCGAAGGCGGCAGGCGCCAGGCTGGCGGCAAACATCGAAACAGCGACACTCAGGATCATTTTCTTCATCTGGCCACTCCTCGTATGGGCGGGTTGTCGGAACTGCAACATCATCATAAACGGTGCCCGGGGGAATCCGTTGACGGCCCGGCCCGCCTGGGCTGCCGGATGTCGTGTCTTTTGGTTAAAAGCCGCTGTCTTCCATCGCTCGGCGCTGGCGGTCGACGAATTCCTGGGTCGAATCGATGCCCCGCAGCAGCAGGATCGTCGAGCGCACGGCGGCTTCGAGGAGCACCGCCAGGTTGCGGCCGGCTGCCACCGGCAGCACGACGCGGCGCAGCGGCACACCGAGGATGAGCTGCTGCTCGCCCTCGAGGGACAGGCGCAGCGGGTCCTGGTCACCGGGCTGGCGGCGCTGCAGGTGCACCACCAGCTTGAGCTTCATCTTCCGCCGGCAGGCGGTCTCGCCGAAGATCGTGCGGATGTTGAGGATGCCGAGACCGCGCACTTCTATCACGTCCTGCAGCAGGGCCGGGCAACGGCCTTCGAGGACGGTCGGGGCGATGCGGGAGAACTCGACGATGTCGTCGGCGACCAGGCCGTGGCCTCGGGAGATGAGTTCGAGGGCGAGCTCGGATTTGCCGGCACCCGAATCCCCGGTGATGAAGACGCCCAGGCCCAGCACGTCCATCATCACCCCGTGCAGGGCGACCCGTTCGGCGAGCTTGCGCGACAGGTAGCTGCGCAGCAGGTCGATGACGTTGGCGGCCGGCAGCGGGCTGGCGAACAGGGCCACGTCTTCGTTGGCGCAGACGGTGCGGATCAGGCTGGGGATGTCTTCGTCGTCGGCGACGATGATCGCCGGCGGGCCGTAGGAGAGGATCTCGCGAACATGGTGAATCACCTTGTCGCGGGTCTGGCGGCGGGCCCAGGCGAGCTCGGACGAGCCGAGGATCTGCAGGCGGTCGGGGTGGATCAGGTTGAGGTGGCCGACCATGTCGGCGGGCCAGATGCGGTCTTCGGAGACCGAGATGCGGGTGTCGAGGCTGCCGCAGATGTGGCGCAGCCTCAGGCGGTCGAGGTTGTCGTCAAACAGCCGCGCTACTGTTGTCTGGCGCATCGCTGCCCCACTGGGCGAAGAGGGTGTGCGCCGCGAGGGCGTCCGGGGCGGCCAGGAGCTGATCACGGAAGCTGCGATCGCTGAACATCTGGGCGAGTTCGGAGAGGAGCTGCAGGTGGTGTTCGTTGGCCTGTTCGGGCACCAGCAGCACGAACAGCATCGACACGGGGCGGCCGTCGGGGGCGTCGAAGGGAACGGGCTCGGCGAGGCGCATGAACGCACCCAGCGCGTCCTTCAGGCCCTTGATGCGTCCGTGGGGAATCGCGATGCCCTGCCCGAGACCGGTCGAGCCGAGCTTCTCGCGGGCAAACAGGCTGTCGAAGACGGTGCTTCGGGCGATGCCGTGATTGTTCTCGAACAGCAGGCCGGCTTGCTCGAAAGCGCGCTTCTTGCTGCTCGCCTCGAGGCCGACGACCACATTGGCCGGAGGCAGAAGTTTGGCGATGAGGTTCATGGGCGGGATGTTCCTGTACGCGGCTGGACCGGGACAGGTTTCCGGGAACGAATCTGGAAAATCCGGGGGCGGAGGCCGCCGGGGCCGTTGTGTCAGTTGGGGCGCATTATAGCCACAACGGTCCCGGGGAGAAGGGGATTACTTGGGGCCGAAGATCAGGATTCGGCGAGGTGCTGCTTCAGGGAGTCATGGCCGTGATCGGAGGCCTTGTCCTTGTACTTCAGAACCTGGCGGTCGA
>JAKLLO010000280.1 GCA_023150095.1 Zoogloea sp.
CCCCCTGTGGGGGCGGCTTCAGCCGCCCGCGGGCTGCGGCCACGCACCGGCGTCTGCCGAGGACGCGGATGGGCGACGGAAGTCGCCCTACAATAGCTTCCCCCACGATGTGCGGGCGCGGGGTGTTCCGCTCGTTCTCATCTTCATCTTCCCTTCACACCCCTGCCAAACGGGGCTGGCACAACACGCGCTTTGCCCGGCGGAGTGCGCGGCCCCGGACGAGGGCCCCGATACGGGGCCAGGCTTGGCCGGCGCACCTAAACGGTGCGCACCGCGCTCTCCAACATGGTGCATGACCCATGCGTCCCGGCGGGCCAGCAGCACGAAAACGGGCCGAAATGCGCGCCAAGGCCCTGAATTGGCTTCAAAACACCGTGCCTGCGGCATATGCGCAGTGGCATGAACATTGCTAAATCTTCCCGCAAGCCTGAAACCCGCAGTCCAAGAACGGAGTCTCCCGTGACCATCCACGTTGCCCTCAATCACCTGACTTCCTACAAGTACGACCGCCCGATCACCGTCGGCCCGCAGGTCGTCCGCCTTCGCCCCGCTCCCCACAGCCGCACCCGCATCCTGTCCTATTCGCTGCGCGTGCTGCCCAAGCCGCACTTCATCAACTGGCAGCAGGACCCGCAGTCCAACTACCTCGCGCGGCTGGTGTTTCCGGAGAAGGTCACCGAGTTCAGCGTCGAGGTTGATCTGGTGGCCGAGATGTCGGTCATCAACCCCTTCGACTTCTTCCTGGAGCCCGAGGCCGAGAACTTCCCCTTCGCCTACGACAAGACCCTCGCCCACGAGCTGGCGCCCTTCCTGCTGAAGGAAGCCGCGACGCCGGCCTTTGCCGACTACCTCGCCACCATCCCCCGCGAAACCATGCGCAGCGTGGATTTCCTGGTGAAGGTGAACGCCGACCTGCAGCAGCACATCGGCTACGTGATCCGGATGGAACCGGGCGTGCAGACGCCTGAGGAAACCCTCACCAAGCGCACCGGCTCGTGCCGCGACTCGGCCTGGCTGCTGGTGCAGCTGCTGCGCCACATGGGCCTGGCCGCGCGCTTCGTGTCCGGCTACCTGATCCAGCTGAAGGCCGACGTGAAGGCCCTGGACGGCCCCTCGGGCACCGAAGTCGACTTCACCGACCTGCACGCCTGGACCGAGGTCTACCTGCCGGGCGCCGGCTGGGTCGGCCTCGACCCGACCTCCGGCCTCTTTGCCGGTGAAGGCCACATCCCGCTGGCCTGCTCGCCCGATCCCTCCTCCGCCGCGCCGATCTCCGGCCTCATCGACGAGTGCGAGTGCGAGTTCGAACACCGCATGGCCGTCACCCGCGTGAAGGAAGCGCCGCGGGTCACCAAGCCCTACACCGAAGAACAATGGGCCGAGATCGAAGCCCTGGGCCACCTCATCGACGTGGACCTGGAAGCCCACGACATGCGCCTCACCATGGGCGGCGAGCCTACCTTCGTGTCCATCGACGACCCGGACGGCGCCGAATGGAACACCGAGGCCATGGGCCCCAACAAGCGCATCCGCGCCGAGGATCTCTACCACCGCCTGCGCGACAAGTACGCCCCCCAGGGCCTGGCGCACTTCGGCCAGGGCAAGTGGTATCCCGGCGAGCAGCTGCCGCGCTGGTCGCTCACCTGCTTCTGGCGCAAGGACGGCGAGCCCATCTGGACGCGCTCCGACCTCATCGGCGACTCCGCCACCCCCGGCAACGTGAAGGTCGACAAGGCCCACACCTTCCTGGCCGGCGTGGCCCAGCGGCTGGCGGTGGACCAGCGCCGGGTCTTCCCGGCCTATGAAGACGCCTTCTATTACCTGTGGCGCGAGCGTCGTCTGCCCGGCAACGTCGATCCGTTCGACGCGCGCCTCGACGACCCGCTGGAGCGCGACCGCATCCGCCGCGTGTACGAGCACGGCCTGCCCAACCCGGTGGGCTACGTGCTGCCGATCTCCCTCAACGCCTACACCGGCGCGTGGCAGACCGGGCCGTGGTTCCTGCGCGACGAGCGCTGCTACCTGATCCCCGGCGATTCGCCGGTGGGTTACCGCCTGCCGCTGGATTCCCAACCGTGGGCCGCCAAGGGCGACTACCCCTACGTGAACCCGGTGGACAGCCACCAGACCTTCCCGCCGCTGCCGTCGCACTCGGCGATCCGCCGCCAGCTGCCCGGCGGCCAGACCGCCGTGCTCAACGCCCTCACCGACGACGAGAGCGGCTTTGGCACCTCGGCCGCGGCCCGCGCCGCCGAAGCCCTCAAGGCCGCCCGCGCCGCCGAGAAGCTGAGCCCCACCGACCGCCAGCCCCAGCCCTTCCAGTCGGCCGACTGGATCGTGCGCACCGCCATGTGCGCCGAGCCGCGCAACGGCACGATGCACATCTTCATGCCGCCGCTGTCCAGCCTCGAGAAGTACCTGGAGCTGGTCACCGCCATCGAAGCCACCGCCGCCGACCTGGGCATGCCGGTGGTGCTGGAAGGCTACGAGCCGCCGCAGGACCCGCGCCTCACCCACTTCCGCATCACGCCCGACCCCGGCGTGATCGAGGTGAACATCCACCCGGCCAGCAACTGGGAAGAGCTGGTGGACCGCACCACCCACCTCTACGAAGCGGCCCACTACTCGCGCCTCACCACCGAGAAGTTCATGGTGGACGGTCGCCACACCGGCACCGGCGGTGGCAACCACTTCGTGCTGGGCGGCGCCACCCCGTCGGATTCGCCCTTCCTGCGCCGGCCGGACGTGCTGCGCAGCCTGATCTCCTACTGGCACAACCACCCGAGCCTGTCCTACCTGTTCTCGGGCCTGTTCATCGGCCCGACCAGCCAGGCCCCGCGGATCGACGAAGCCCGCAACGACTCGGTGTATGAAATCGAGACGGCCTTCCGCCAGTTCCCGAAGATGGGCGAGAACGTGCCGCCGTGGCTCATCGACCGGCTGCTGCGCAACCTGCTGATCGACGTGACCGGCAACACCCACCGCTCGGAGTTCTGCATCGACAAGCTGTACTCGCCGGACGGCCCCACCGGGCGGCTCGGCCTCGTCGAGATGCGCGCCTT
>JAKLLO010000039.1 GCA_023150095.1 Zoogloea sp.
GCGGATCACGTCCTGCTCGACGATCGGGCCCTGGTCGAGCTCGCTGGTCACGTAGTGGCAGGTGGCGCCGATCAGCTTCACGCCGCGGGTGTAGGCCTGGTGATAGGGCTTGGCGCCCACGAAGCTGGGCAGAAAGCTGTGGTGGATGTTGATGATCCGGCCCGGGTAGTTGGCGCACAGCTCCGGGGAGAGGATCTGCATGTAGCGGGCGAGGACCATCACGTCGCCCTCGGCCTCGTTGAAGAGCTGCTCGACCTTGGCGTAGGCGGCGGGCTTGTTGTCCGGCGTCACCGGCACGTGGTGGAAGGGGATGCCGTGCCATTCCACAAAGCCCCGGAAGGTCTCGTGGTTGGAGATCACGCAGGGGATGTCGATGTCCAGGTCGCCCGACTGCCAGCGGGCAAACAGGTCGTACAGACAGTGCTCCTGCTTGGAGACCAGGATCACCACGCGCTTCTTGCGGGCGCTGTCGCTGATCGACCAGTCCATGCCGAACTCGGCGGCGATGGGGGCGAACTTCTCCTTGAACACCGCCAGGCTGAACGGAAGCGTGTCGGCCAGGATTTCCTGACGCATGAAGAAACGGCCGGCCTCGGCATCCGCGTGGTTGCTGGCCTCGGTGATCCAGCCCTTGTGCTGGGCCAGGAATCCGCTGACCGCGGCGACGATCCCGACCCGGTCCGGGCACGAGAGGGAGAGGGTGTAACGACGATTCGACGACATGTTCGCTGCTCCGCTGGAAAGTTCATACAACGAATTATTTTTGAACATGGTGCATCTTCGATAACTGCGTGTCAACTATTTTTCTCAACAGGAAACATATGGCGTGTGCAATAATCGCCCCAGCCTGTTGAGGGGAAATTCCATGACCGAAAACCAAGACACGACCAGCCTTGAGCGCTACCTGGGCAACACCATCCGCGACCTGCGCCAGAAGCACGGGCTGACCATCGCCGACGTGGCCACCCTGGCCGGCATCAGCCGAGGCATGCTGTCCAAGATCGAGAACGCCCAGACCGCCACCAGCCTCGACACCCTGTCACGGCTCGCCGGCGCCCTCGGGGTGTCGATCTCCGCGCTCTTCCGCGGCTACGACGTACGCGATGGCAGCGCCCAGCTGGTGAAGGACGGCGAGGGGATGGAGGTGGTCCGCCGCGGCACCAAGAAGGGCCACACCTACCACCTGCTCGCCTACGACCAGGGGCCGACCAAGGTCTTCGAGCCCTTCCTGATCACCATCGACCACGCCTCCGAGACCTTCCCGATCTTCGAGCACCCGGGCACCGAGTTCATCTACATGCTCGAAGGCGAGATCGAGTACCGCCACGGCCAGAACACCTACGTGCTCAAACCGGGCGACGCCCTCACCTTCCGGGGCGACGTGCCCCACGGGCCCGAGAAGCTCAACCAGGTGCCGATCAAGTTCCTGTCGATCCTGATGTACCCGTCGGGCGGCGACGACTGACCACCCACCCGCCGCGCTGACGGATCGGGACGCCCGCGGGCGTCCCGATGTCGTTACGGGCGCCCTCCGCTCAGAGGTGGTAGGCCGATTCGCCGTGGGCCGCGTGATCCAGGCCCTCGCGCTCCTCGTCCTCGCTCACGCGCAGGCCGATGGTCATGTCGATCAGCTTGAAGCCGAGGTAGGACACCACACCCGACCACACCACCGCCGTGCCCACGCCCCAGGCCTGGGCGATCAGCTGCGCGCTCATGTCGTAGGGCGCGACGGCGTTGGCCACGTAGTCATAGACGCCGGTGCCGCCCAGCTCCGGCGAGGTGAACACGCCGGTGAGCAGCGCACCGAGGATGCCGCCCACGCCATGCACGCCGAACACGTCGAGGGTGTCATCCACGCCCAGCATGCGTTTGAGGCCATTGACGCCCCAGTAGCACACCACGCCACCCAGCAGGCCCATGACGATGGCGCCCATCGGGCCCACCAGGCCGCAGGCCGGGGTGATCACCACCAAGCCGGCGATGGCGCCGGACACCGCGCCGAGCATCGACGGCTTGCCCTTCAGCACCGCCTCGATCACCGTCCAGGCGACGGTTGCCGCGCAGGTGGCCACCAGCGTGTTGAAGAAGGCCAGACCGGCGGTGGCGCCCGCTTCCAGCGACGAACCCACGTTGAAGCCGAACCAGCCCACGAACAGCAGCGACGCGCCGACCATGGTCATGGTGAGGCTGTGGGGCGCCATCGACTCGCGGCGGTAGCCCAGACGCGGGCCGATCATGAAGGCGCCAACCAGCGCCGCCACGCCGGCGTTGATATGCACCACCGTGCCACCGGCAAAGTCCAGCGCACCCTTGCCGAACAGGAAGCCCGCCACGGCGCCCGCCTTCTCCGCGGCCTCGGCCGAGGTGTAGGCATCCGGGCCAGCCCAGTACCACACCATGTGGGCCATCGGGATGTACGAGAAGGTGAACCAGATCACCATGAAGATCAGCACCGCCGAGAACTTGATGCGCTCGGCGAAGCCGCCGATGATCAGCGCCGGGGTGATCGCCGCAAAGGTCAGCTCGAAGGCCGCGAAGATGTACTCCGGCAGCACCACGCCCTTGCTGAAGGTGGCCGCCACCGATTCCGGCGTCACGCCCTTCATGAACAGCTTGTCGAAACCGCCGATGAAGGCGTTGCCATCGGTGAAGGCCAGGCTGTAGCCATACACCGCCCACAACACGCCCAGCAGACAGAACACCACCAGCGTCTGCATGAGCACCGACAGCATGTTCTTGGCACGCACCATGCCGCCGTAGAACAGCCCGAGGCCTGGCGCGGCCATCATCACCACCATCATCGTGGCGGTGATCAGCCAGGCCGTATCGCCCTTGTTGGGCACCGGCGCCGCAGCGGCCGCCTGGGCCGCAGCATCCGCCACCGCCGCGGCGGCAGGGGCCGCGTCCTCGGCAAAGCCGGGCACGGCAATCAGCATTCCCAGCAAGGGGGATGCACTGATGAGCAAGCGTTTCATCGTCTTCACTCCTTACAGGGCTTCGTTGCCGGACTCGCCGGTACGGATGCGGATGGCTTTTTCCAGATCGAAGACGAAGATCTTTCCGTCGCCGATCTTGCCGGTGGATGCAGACTTCTCGATGGCGCCGATGGCGTCCTCCACCCGCTCGTCGGGCACCGCCATCTCCAGCTTCACCTTGGGCAGAAAATCCACCACGTACTCGGCCCCCCGGTAGAGCTCGGTGTGGCCCTTCTGGCGGCCAAAGCCCTTCACCTCGGTGACGGTGAGGCCGTGCACGCCCACCACGTTGAGGGCCTCGCGGACCTCGTCGAGCTTGAAGGGCTTGATGATTGCGCTAATGAGCTTCATGGGACCGTCCTCCACGAAGCGGCGCCGGGGCGCACCGTACGACCGTTCTCTGCTGGCATTGCATGGCTGTACCTCCATTGCATGAAGTGAATAAATTTTTCACTATATGAAGCATGAGGCGTGCCACGACAGCAAAGCCCGATTTGACGGGCTTTAACCATAGAGAAACAAAGATTAATGCACCACAACACGGCGCACGGCCGCTGCAGCGCACCAAAGCGGAACGGAAACCGCAGGGAAAACGATGGGGAGAAAGTGGGGCGTCGCGCCCCGCGTCAGGCCGGCGGCAGGTGCTTGCCGGCCTCGCGCCGGGTGAGGGGCGACAATTCGGTTACGTGGCGGGCGAGGAAATCCCCCACCGCCGCCGGATCATGGCGGGCGTAGTCGCGCAAGGCCCAGCCGATGGCCTTGCGGATGAAGAAATCAGTCTCGGACGCCAGCCGCAGCGCATAGCCGAACAGCCGCGCCACGTCGGTATCGCCGCGCCAGCCCAGCTGGTGGAGCATCGCGATGCGCCGCACCCATTTGTCCGGGTGCACCACCGCCGCGTCCATCTGCCGCGCCGCCTCGGCCGGCAGCGGGCGCAGCACGTCGCCCACCACCCCGGCCAGCGCATCCACGGTGTCCCACCAGGCCTTGCTGCGGGCGAGCTCGATCAGCGCCGGCACGTCGGCAGCCCCCAACGCCCGCCACTGACGTGCGAGCAGATCACTGCCCGCGTACTGGCACTCCCGCTCCGGCTGCGCCCACAGGTCGGCGGCGATGGTCAGCAGCGCCTCGGCCGACTGGGCGTTGCGGAGGAAAGGCCGCGTCAGTTCCCGTCGCAACGGCGTGGGAATGCCGAAGAACACGAACTGCCCGCGCATGTAGGCCACCATCCCCACCGCACGGGCCGGGTCGGCATGGGACGCAAGCGCGGTGACGATGGAGTGGGCAACGGGATGCATCGGCGGAAAGACGGACCAAGTATGCGTCGAGATGCTAGGCCGCAGCCATCGCGCCGGCAAGGGCGGCAGCGGACGCAAAAAGGGCCGGAACCCTTGATCTTGCTGGGTTTGCCGGCCTGGACATGGCATGGGTGACTGGCGCGGGGCGAAGGTGCGCGAACATTACGCATCGCCGTCGATCAATCGACCGCACAAAAGAAAAAAGCCTGACGAATCAGGCTTTTTTGCTCCGCCGCGAGGCGTCGCGTCGCGGAATTTTTTGGTGCCTTGGGCGAGACTCGAACTCGCACGGCTTTCGCCACTACCCCCTCAAGATAGCGTGTCTACCAATTTCACCACCAAGGCACTGCAGCAACCTGTTTGACGAGGAGCGCAGAAGGGCGTGAATTCTAGCCGAATCCAAGATAGCGTGTCTACCAATTTCACCACCAAGGCACTGCAGCAACCTGTTTGACGAGGAGCGCAGAAGGGCGTGAATTCTAGCCGAATCCTGGCTGTCGTCAAGGGGTCATTGCACATTGGCAGGCGCCGGCGCGTCGGGGAAGGTGGCCTGTGGTACCGTGAAAGGCACGGCACACTGGATGTGCCGGCGCGCGCCTGGCAGCGCCCGCCGGTCGCGATCCGCGCCGCCCCTGCTCGTCCGGAGACCTCACCCGCATGATCGACTGGCTCCCCGCCCTGGTCAAAACCCTCGCCACCGGCGATGGGGCGGTGCTGCTCACCGTCGTCCACATGGCGGGCATCGGCGCAGCGCCTCCGGGTGCGCGAAACGCGCCAGGCCATCGGCCACGCCACCCACCCGGGGCCGGACTGCCACCCCTGTCGTCTCTGCCGAGGCCCCAGCCATGAGCGCCCAGCATGTCCTCGTCCGCGGGCAGGTGCTGCACTTCCTGTCCGATCCGGGGCCGGAGGCCGACCCGGCCGCCTGGCAATATTTCGACGACGGTGGCCTGTGGATCGTCAATGGGCGCATCCAGGGCGCCGGGCCGTGGGACGCCGTCGTCGCGGCCCTGCCGCCCGGCGTGCGCGAAGCCGCCGCCTTCCACGACCACCGGGGCCGCCTCGTGCTGCCGGGCTTCGTGGACACCCACCTGCACTACGCCCAGGCCGGGATCATCGGCGCCTACGGCCGCCAGCTGCTCGACTGGCTGAACGAATACACCTTCCCGGCCGAGGCGCGGTTGGCCGATCTCTCCGAGGCCGAGCGGGCCGCCGCCTTCGTGGTGGAGCGCCTGCTCGCCCACGGCACCACGTCCGCGTCGGTGTTCGGCACCGTGCATGCCCACTCGGCCGACGCCTTCTTTGCCGTGGCCGAGGCGCACCGGTTGCGCCTGCTGTGCGGCAAGGTGCTGATGGACCGCAACTGCCCCGGCAACCTGCGCGACACCGCCGAATCGGGCATCCGCGACAGCCTTGACCTGATCAACCGCTGGCACGGCCGCGGGCGCCTGCGCTACAGCCTCACGCCGCGCTTCGCGCCCACCTCGACCCCGGAGCAGCTGCGCCTCGCCGGCGAACTCTTCGCCAGCGTGCCGGACGTGCACCTGCAGACCCATCTGGCCGAAAATCGCGCCGAAATGGCCTGGGTGACGGATCTGTTTCCGGATCGGAACAGCTACCTGGACGTCTATGCCCATTTTGGGCTTCTCGGCCCGCGGGCGATCCACGCCCACTGCATCCACCTGAGCGACGACGAACGCCGGGCGATGGCTGCCACCGGCACCAGCGCGGCCTTCTGCCCGAGCTCGAACCTGTTCCTCGGCAGCGGCTTCTTCGATCACGCCGGCAGCCTGGATGCCGGCCTGAGGGTGGGCCTCGCCACCGATATCGGCGCCGGCACGGGTTTCAGCCTGCTCGCCACCCTGCGCGACGCCTACCACGTGAGCCAGGCCTGCGGCACGCCGCTGGGGGCGCTCCGGGGCTTTTACCTCGCCACCCTGGGCGGGGCCCGCGCGCTTTACCTGGACGAATTCATCGGCAGCTTCGCGCCGGGCCGCGAGGCGGATTTCGTGGCGCTCGACTGGGCCGCCACGCCGGAACTCGCGTGGCGGATGGAACGCACCACCACGCTGGCCGAGCGCCTGTTCGCGCTGATGATCCTCGGCGACCAGCGCTGCGTGGTGGCCACCCACGTGCTGGGCGAGGTGGCCTGGCGACGGGGCTGACTGGCCTCAGGCGGGCAGCAGCACCGCTTCCTTCGGGTTGGGGCCGTATTCGTTGGTGCCCGGCTGGCTGTCCTTCGCCATGAAGAACAGCATGATCAGCGGGCCAAACAGCGGAATCAGCGTGATCAGCATCCACCAGCCCGACTTGCCGGTATCGTGCAACCGGCGCACCGACAGGGCGAGGCTCGGGACGAACACCACCAGCGTGTAGAGGCCCGACACCACGTCGGTCAGCCCGCCCTCCCTGCCGCCGAAGAGCCCGGCCAGCATGCCCAGCCCCAGGGCGATCAGCAGGTTGAAGAGCGTGAACATCCAGTATTCCTTGCGCGGCGAACGCCCCTTGAACTCGGCGAACTTCCGGAACGCCAGCAGATACCACTCCATCCTGTCACCTCATGCGTGAAAACGGGCGGATTGCCCCTGAACGACGATAGCATGCGGCGCGCCGCCGGTGCTCGATCCGGGCACAGCCCGCCCCTTCACAGCGGGCGGCAAGCAGACTACCTTCCGGGTTTGCCCGTCGCCCCGCCTCCATGCCGCCGTCTCTCCGCGCCCTCGCCTCCCGCAACTACCGCATCTACTTCGCCGGCCAGCTGGTGTCCCTCGCCGGCACCTGGATGCAGCAGATCGCGATGGTGTGGCTGGCCTACCGGCTCACCGGCTCGGCCTTCGTGCTGGGGGCGGTGGGCTTTGCCAGCCAGATCCCGATCCTCGTGCTGGGCGCCTTCGGCGGGGTGATGACCGACCGCTTCGACCGCCGCCGGCTGCTGCTGGTCACCCAGGCCCTGTCGATGGCCCAGGCGCTGCTGCTGGCGCTGCTGGCCTGGCAGGACGCCGCCACGCCGGCCCACCTCATCATGCTGGCCTTCGGGCTGGGCTGCATCAACGCGCTGGACGTACCGGCGCGCCAGTCCATCGTGGTGCAGTTGGTGAACACCCGCGACGACCTGCCCAACGCCATCGCGCTCAATTCGTTCATGATGCACGCCACCCGCTTCGTCGGCCCGGCGCTGGCCGGCTGGGTGGTGGCCACCACCGGCGAGGCCCTGTGCTTCCTGCTCAACGCCGGCTCGTATCTGGCGGTGCTGCTGGCCCTGCTGGCGATCCGCCTGCCGGCCAGCACCGGCACGCGCCCGTCTGCGCCGCCCCTGCAGGCCCTGAAGGAAGGGCTCGCCTACTGCGCCGGCCACCGGGCGATCCGCTCGTCGCTGCTGCTGGTGGCCAGCCTGAGCCTGCTCGCCACGCCCTACGCGGTGCTGATGCCGCTCTTTGCGAAGGAAATCTTCGGCGGCGACGCCCGCCTGTTCGGCCTGCTGATGGGCTGCGCCGGCGCCGGGGCGCTGTCGGGCGCGGTGCTGCTGGCGCGCCGCACCGACACCGTCGGCCTCACCGCGCTGGTGGGGCGCGCGGCACCGGCCGCGGGCGTGGCGCTGGCGGGGTTTGCGCTGTCGGGCAGCCTGTGGCTCAGCGTACCGATCCTGGTCATGCTGGGCTTTGCGATCCTGCTGTGCGTGGCGGGCAGCAACACGCTGATCCAGACCGCCGTGAACAACGATTTCCGCGGCCGGGTGATGGCGCTGTTCACGATGGCCTTCCTGGGCCTTGCGCCCGTTGGCAGCTTCATCGTCGGCAGCGCCGCTCACGCCTTTGGCGTGCGGCCGACGCTGCTGGCCTGCGGGCTGGCGAGCTGCGCGGCCGGGCTCATCTACCGGCGCAGCCAGCGGGCCGGCTAGGCGCCGCCGCCGCCCTTCGCCTCGCGCAGCTCGTCCTCGTCGAGGAGCGAGGTGTCGCCCAGCAGCCTCATCACGTTCGGGCCCCGCCAGGTGCCCGCGTCGTGCAGCACGGGCAGCTCCTTCAGCCCGGGCCGCACGTGCTCGAGCCAGAACACGCCCATCAGACAGGCGTCGTGGGCTTCGCACAGCAGATCGCGCAGGTTGCTCTCGCCACGCTCGACCAGCGCCCGCAGCCGCACCACGAAAGGCCGCAGCTGGGCCACGCTCAACATGTGACCGCGGATCTCGTCGATGTCCACGTCGTCGTCGTCCTGGAAAACCAGCCGCTCGCGCTTGATGAGCTCGGCGGCCTTCTGGATGAAGACTTCGTCGCGGGGATAGAAGGGCGTGCCTTCGGGCAGGCCGGTCTCGTCGTAGTCGCCAAGGATCGAGAACTTCTCTTCGAGGATGGCCACGGCGCGCTCGATGGCCTGCAGGTCGTTCTGGCTGAAATCGAAAGTAGCTCGGTAGTCGTAGTCGTCGTTCATGGCTGCCTCCGGCAGACGTCGGGAAGATCACGCCCCGAAAGGGCGCGGCACCAGCCCGAATTCTATGCCGGGAATCGCAATCTGCATATTCCGGAAAGCATCGCGGGATGCGGTGCAGGTCTCGGCGCCTGGCGCTTCGGGCGGTCCGGCCACAACCCGAAACGGGTATCCGCAAACCGGGGCGGAGCGGTCGCACGCCCACCGGGCTGTGCAGGTGCTCACAAACCGACAGGAAAGACGCTTGCCGCCCGATCGGCGCGACGCTTATCGTCGGGAGCCAACAACAATAATCCGAGGGAGCCCCAATGCCTTCCACCTCCCGCCTCGCCGAGCAGACCTGGACCCTTCTCAGCGAAAGCACCTCGCAGCCCATCCGGGACGTCGTCGCACAGCTCATCCTGCAGCACCGGTCGACGCTGGCCACCACGTTCTACGCCTTCATGCTCAACGACGCCGCGGCGCGGCCCTTCCTGTCGCTGGCCGCGGTCGAGGCCCGCCTCAAGCCCGGCCTGCAGCGCTGGATGGAGGTGCTGTTCTGCCACACCACCCGGGACGAGCTCGCCGCCGCGCTGGCCATGCAGCGCCATGTGGGCGAAGTCCACGCCCGCGCCCAGATCCCGGTCGGGCTGGTGGCCAAGGGCCTGCGCCTGCTCAAGCACGACATCAACGCCCTGCTGATCGAAACGCCGCTGGAGCGGATCGAGCTCGTCCGCGCGGTGGTGTACGTGGATGCGCTGATCGACGTGGCCTTCGAGGAAATGAGCACCGCCTTCGTGATGTTCTCGGAGCGCGGCGCCCGCACCGACGAGGCCTTCCGCATGTCGGTGGCCGGCCACGACCTGGCGCTGGAACGGGAGAAGCAGTCGGTGGCGCTCCTCGAATGGGAGGCCCGCTTCTACCGCATGCTCGCCTCGGGCAGCGCCACCGAGGAGATGCCCAACCTGCAGGAATCCGAGTTCGGCCTGTGGCTGCACCACAAGGCGCCGATGCTCTTCGACGACTCCCGGGAGCTGCCGCTGATCACCGAATGCGTCGAGCGGGTGGACGAGGCGCTGTTTCCCCAGCTCACCCTCGGCCGCGACCGGGACATGCAATCGGAGGCCAATCGCGACCTGGCCCGGGCGGTGCTCAAGCAGCTCGACGAGATCAAGTTCCTGCTGCGGGCGATGTTCGACCGGCTGGTGGATCTGGAAGTCGGCCGCGACGTGCTGACCCAGCTCTTCAACCGGCGCTTCCTGCCCTCGGTGCTCAAGCGCGAGATCACCCTGTCGCGCCAGCGCGGGCGCAGCTTCTGCGTGCTGATGCTCGACATCGACCACTTCAAGCGGGTCAACGACGCCCACGGCCACGAAGCCGGCGACCGGGTGCTCCAGCACGTGGCCAGCCAGATCATGAACCTGGTGAGGAGCGGCGATTTCGTCTTCCGCTACGGCGGCGAGGAGTTCCTGGCGGTGGTGGCGGCGGTGGACCACGTGCGCGCCCGGGCCGTCGCCGAGAAGATCCGCCAGCAGATCGAGGCGGCCGACATCCCGCTCTCGGGCGGCCAGTCGGTGCGCGTCACCACCAGCATCGGCATCGCCGAGGACGACGGCCATCCGGATTACCAGCGCCTCATCGAGCGCGCCGACAAGGCGCTCTACGCCGCCAAGGAAGGGGGGCGGAACCGCGTGGTGGTGGCCTGATATCATTCGGGCCTCCCCTTTTCTGCGCCCCGCGGGCCCCGCGCCCGCCCCCGCCATGACCGAAAGCCCCGGCCTTCGCGTGCTGTCGCTCATCCCGCCGATGACGCAGCTCAACACGCCCTACCCGTCCACCGCCTACCTCACCGGCTTCCTGCGCGCGCGGGGCGTGGACGCGCGGCAGGACGACCTGGCCCTCAAGCTGGTGCTCGAACTCTTCACCCCGGACAGCCTCGCTGCCCTGCGGGCGCGCACCCGGGCGATGCCCGCGAAGAAGCGCCCGCCCGCGCTGCAATCCTTCGACACCCAGTTCGACCGCTACCTCGCCACCGCCCCTGCGGTGCTGGGCTTCCTGCAGGGGCGCGACCCGACCCTCGCCCACCGCATCGCCAGCCGCGCGTTTCTGCCCGAAGGCCCGCGCTTCGCGTCGCTGGACGTGTACTACGACCCGGACGGCGGCGACCCCCTCGCCTGGGCCTTCGGCGCCCTGGGCGTGCAAGATAAAGCCCGGCACCTGGCCACGCTGTACCTCAACGACCTCGCCGACGTGCTGCGCGAAGCCGCCGACCCGCGCTTCGAGTTCGTCCGCTACGCCGAATCCCTGGCGATGGCCCAGCCCACCTTCGCGCCGCTCGCCGCCGCGCTAGCCGCGCCGCCCACGCTGGTGGACGAGACCCTCGCGCGCCTCACGCTGGACGCCGTCGCCCGCCACGCACCGCGCGTCGTGCTGCTGTCGGTGCCCTTCCCCGGCTCGGTGTACGCCGCCTTCCGCATCGCCCAGACCATCAAGGCCCACGATCCGTCCATCGTCACCGTGCTGGGCGGCGGCTTCGTGAACACCGAGCTGCGCGAGCTCACCGAGCCGCGGGTGTTCGACTACTTCGATTTCGTCACCCTCGACGACGGCGAGCGCCCGCTCCTCGCGCTGCTCGAACACCTCGACGGCAAGCGCGGCAAGTCGCGGCTGGTGCGCACCTACGTGCGTGAAGACGGCGCCGTGCGCTACATCAACCTCGCCGAACCCGACATTCCCTTCGCCGAGGTCGGCACGCCCACCTGGGACGGCCTGCCGCTGGATGGCTACCTGTCCATCCTCGACATGCTCAACCCCATGCACCGGCTGTGGTCCGACGGGCGCTGGAACAAGCTCACCGTGGCCCACGGCTGCTACTGGAAGAAGTGCAGCTTCTGCGACGTGAGCCTCGACTACATCGGCCGCTACGACGCCGCCAGCGCCGAAGTCCTCGTCGACCGCATCGAGGCCGTGGTGGCCGAAACCGGCCAGACCGGCTTCCACTTCGTGGACGAAGCCGCCCCGCCCAAGATGCTCAAGGCCCTGGCCGACGAGCTCGCCCGGCGCAAACGCAGCATCAGCTGGTGGGGCAACATCCGCTTCGAGAAATCCTTCACCCCCGAGCTGTGCCAGCAGCTCGCCGACAGCGGCTGCATCGCCATCTCCGGCGGGCTGGAGGTCGCCTCCGACCGCCTGCTCACGCTGATGAAGAAGGGCGTGTCGGTGGATCAGGTGGCGCGCGTCACCAAGGGCTTCTCCGACGCCGGCATCCTGGTGCACGCCTACCTGATGTACGGCTTCCCCACGCAGACGGTGCAGGACACGGTGGACGCGCTGGAATACGTCCGCCAGCTCTTCGAGGCCGGCTGCATCCAGTCCGGCTTCTTCCACCGCTTCGTGTGCACCGTGCACTCGCCGGTGGGCCAGAACCCCGCCGAATACGGCATCAAGCTCAAGCCCCTGCCGCCCATCAGCTTCGCCAAGAACGACGTGGGCTTCATCGACCCCACCGGCGTGGACCACGACGCCCTCGGCGTGGCCCTCAACAAGGCGCTCTACAACTACATGCACGGCATCGGCCTCGACGAGGACGTGCGTCGCTGGTTCGACACCAAGGTGCCCAAACCCCGCGTCCCGCGCAACTTCATCGCCCGCGCCCTGGGCTATTGATCCACTGCAATCGCCATGAAAATCAACCTCATCCCCCTCGGCACGCGCTTCGAATACGAAGGCGAGATCTACACCAAGACCGGCCCGATGACCGCCGCCTCCGAAAAGGGCGGCCAGCGCATGATCCCGCGCTACGCGGTGCTGCGCCCCGTCGGCGAGATTCCGCCCGCCCCGCCCCCCGCCCCTGGCCGGCAGGTGGACGTGGCCCAGGTCCGCGCCGCCTTCGACGCCTACCACGCCGTGGCCCTGCGCCTCGCCGACGACTTCTCCCGGCCGGAGCTCGAAGCCGCACGGCAGAAGTTTCTGGCAACGCTGGGCGACTGAGGCCCGCCAAGCGGCGCCAGCGCACAGCGCGGTTGATTTGTACTGGCAATGTACGTACAACGTGCTAGGATGGTCTGAAGGAGATTCAGAAGATGCCTACACCGACTCGAACCGACAGAATCGATCTACGGATCAGCCCTGAGGCAAAGCAAGCTTTGCAAGCCGCTGCCTCGGCAAAACGCACGTCTGTATCTGACTTTGTGCTGGCAAGCGCCATGGAGGCAGCCCAAGAGGCCCTGGCAGATCGCCAACGCTTTGGTCTTAATGCCGACCAGTGGACCGCGTTTCAAGCGGCACTCGACGCACCGACTCAGTCTCACCCCCAGCTCAAGAAACTCCTGCAGGAGCCTGGGGTGTTTGAGTGAGTAAGCTTCAAATTGACAAACTCAGGAAAGAACACGACACATCAGCCTTCCGTTGTGGTCAGGGAAGCCTTGATCGCTTCCTTGATCGGTTCGCCGTCCCCAACCAACAAGCGGGGGCCTCGACAACCTACGTAGCACTCTCGGAAAACCGGATTGTCGGGTTTTACAGCCTGGCTGTCGGTCAAGTGGTGTACGACGATGCGCCCGAGCGCCTCAGCAAAGGACTCGCACGCCACCCCGTCCCCGTCATGCTGTTAGCAAGACTTGCGGTTGATCTGGATTGGCAAGGCAAACGGATCGGGGCTGGACTACTGAAAGATGCCTTACTGCGGACACTCCAAGCCGCAGATATCGTCGGCATCCGCGCGATTGTCGTTCACGCCAAGAACGACGAAGCCAGACACTTTTATGAGCATTTTGGTTTTTTCCCCTCCCCCACTGACCCCTATCACCTATTCCGACTCCTAAAAGATATCCGGGCAATGGTTGGAAACTAGCTGAAATGGAAGAGCGCACCGGCATCGTGAAAATTGGCTATGCCCGTGTCTCAACACAGGATCAAAAGCTAGACCTACAGCGGAACGCGCTCACCGCAGCCGGGTGCTCGGTGATATTCGAGGACCAAACCAGCGGAACGCGGACCACGCGGCCGGGGTTGGATAAGGTCTTGGCCAGGATCGGCCCTGAGGTTGTCCTGGTCGTATGGCGCCTGGACCGCCTCGGACGGTCCCTCTCCCACCTGGTGGAAGTCGTTCAGCAGATCGAAGCCAAAGGCGGTGGCTTCGTATCACTCACCGAGAACATAGACACCACCAGCGCAGGCGGGCGCCTGGTATTCCACATGATGGCGGCCCTAGCGGAGTTCGAGCGGGCTTTGATTGTGCCATCGATTCACCTCCCTCCTGCCCGCCCCCCCTTGATGCGATAATCCGCCCTTTCCCACGATCGGCGTGCCGGCCTGCGGCTGCCGTTTGCGCTCATGCACGTTTTACTGCCGGACCATCCCGCCCGTCGCGCCGCCCCCATCGGCGCCGCCCTGCGCCCGAAGGCCGCCCGATGACGATGGACATTTCCAGCACCAGCGGCCGGGTTCGCGCCTGGTTCGACATGCACCTGGTGGACCACGGGGCGATCCGCGCCATCTACAACAACTTCTACGACCTGGGCGGCGGCATGTACCGCTCCAGCCAGCCCAGCCCGGCGCAGATCCGCAAGTACGCCCGCAAGTTCGGCCTCAAGAGCATCATCAACCTGCGCGGCGCCCACGGCTACGGCTCCTACGCCCTCGAGAAGGAAGCCTGCGACGAGGCCGGCATCGCGCTGTACGACGTGAAGCTCTACTCCCGCACGCCGCCGGAGATCGAGGAAGTCCACGCGATGGACGAACTGTTCAAAAAAATTGAATACCCGGCGCTGCTTCATTGCAAATCCGGTGCAGACCGGGCCGGCATCGGCGCCGCCCTGTACCGCATCCTGCACCTGGGCCATCCGGTCGAGGAGGCGATGAACGAGCTCTCCTGGAAATACGGCCACTTCAAGCGCGCCAAGACCGGCGTGCTGGATTTCTTCTTCGCCACCTACGTGGCCCGCAACGCCCGGTCGCCGATCAGCTTCCTCGACTGGGTGAATACCGAATACAACCGCCTCGAACTGCACGCCCGCTTCCGTGAGGAAGGCTGGGCCAGCCTGATCGTGGACAAGGTGCTGCACCGGGAATGAACGAATCCATCCAGCTTTACCGCCGCCTGCTCGGCTCGGTGCGGCCCTACTCGCGGGTGGTGCTGCTGTCGATCCTGGCAATGGTCGCCGCGGCCTCCCTCGAACCCGTGCTGCCGGGCCTGCTCAAGCCCCTGGTGGACGAGAGCCTCATCAAGAAGAGCCAGACCGCCCAGTGGCAGGTGCCGCTGTTCCTGATGCTGGCCTTCCTGGCCAAGGGCGTCGCCGAATACGCCGCCAACGTGTCGAGCCAGTGGATCGCCAACAAGGCCATCAACGATCTGCGCCAGCAGGTGTTCCGCCACCAGATGCACCTGCCGATCCCGGTGCACCAGGCCGAAGCCGGCGGGCGCATGCTGTCGCGCATCCTCTACGACATCCCCCAGGTGGGCGCGGCGCTGTCCAACGCGTGGATCATCGTCGTCCGCGACACCCTCATCATCATCGGCCTCACCGGCTACCTGATCTACACCGCCTGGGAGCTCACCCTCGTCATCGTCGCCATCGCGCCGATCGTGGCGTGGCTGATCCGGGTGGCCAGCCGCAAGCTGCGCGGCTCCAACCGCGAGATGCAGGAGACCGCCGGGCGCCTCACCGGCACGGTCGAGGAAACCCTCGGCGGCGTGCGCGAGATCAAGCTCTTCGGCACCCACGACCACGAGGACGCCCGCTTCGCCGACATCTCCGAAAAGCTGCGCAAGCAGACCATGCACACCGTGCGCGTGTCGGCGATCAACGTGCCGCTGGTGCAGGTGCTCGCCGCGGCGGCGGTGGCCACGGTGATCTGGACGGCCACCTCGCTGTCGGCCCAGGATAAATTGAGCCCCGGCGAGTTCGTCTCCTTCGTCACCGCCATGTCGATGCTGTTCGAGCCGATCCGCCGCCTGACCAACATCAACGCCGTGATCCAGCGCGGCCTGGCCGGCGCCCAGAGCATCTTCGAGCTCCTCGACACCCCGGCCGAGGTCGATACCGCCACCGGCAGCTTCCCCCGCGCCACCGGCGCGCTGCGCTTCGAGCACATCAGCTTCCGCTACCCCGGCCAGACCGAATACGCCCTGCGCGACTTCGACCTGGACATCCCGCCCGGCCAGACCATCGCCCTGGTGGGCGCCTCCGGCAGCGGCAAGAGCACGCTCGTCAATCTGGTCGCCCGCTTCTACGACATCGACGAAGGCCGCATCCTGCTCGACGGCATGCCGCTCGCCAGCCTGCCGCTCGCCCACCTGCGCCAGCAGCTCGGCTGGGTCGGCCAGCAGGTGGTGCTGTTCGACGACAGCGTGGCCGCCAACATCGCCTACGGCCGGCCCGACGTGCCCGAGGCCGAGATCATCAAGGCCGCCCGCGCCGCCCACGCGATGGAGTTCATCGACAAGCTGCCCGACGGCCTCGCCACCCGCGTCGGCGCCAACGGCAGCCAGCTCTCCGGCGGCCAGCGCCAGCGCATCGCGATTGCCCGCGCCTTCCTGCGCGATTCACCGATCCTGCTGCTGGACGAAGCCACCTCGGCCCTCGACAACGAATCCGAACGCGCCGTGAAGGACGCGCTCATCGAACTCCGCCGTAACCGCACCGTGATCGTCATCGCCCACCGCCTGTCCACCATCCGCGACGCCGACCGCATCGTGGTGATGGAGCGCGGGCGCATCGTCGAATCCGGCACCCACGACACCCTGGTCGCCGCTGGCGGCGCCTACGCCCGGCTGCTCGCCAGCGGCGAGGCCCACGACATTCCGGAGGCCTGAACCCATGAGCGATCGCGTCGCCCTCTACTTCGTCGCATCGCCGCTGCAGTATCTGGCGGCGCGGCGCATCGCCGAAAACTTCGAGCCCGGCGCCCGCCAGGTGCTGGTGTGCTACAAGCGGGGCGTCACCCCGATCATCAAGCAGACCGACTGGGACGCCGCCGGCTACATGCCCTGGCCCCGCTGGGAACCCCTGCCCGGCCCCTTCGGCCGCCTGCGCCGCCAGCGCGAGAACATCCGCCTGGTGGCCGATCTGGTTGGCCGCTGCAAGGTGCTGCACATCCACAGCGCGGTGTTCGACACCGAGGCGATCAACTACTTCCTGCGCGCCCTGCCGCCCCGCTGCGGCGCCAGTGAGATGCACGCCCGCATCCTGCCCGACGGCATCATCAGCATCCGGCGCTACCCGCTCACCCTCGCCAAGCGCTTCCTCCAGTACGTGCGCAAGCTGCGCAAGCTGGTGGCGCCCGAGCTCGATTACTGGTGCTTCTCGGGCGACCGCATCGGCTCCGACGCGCCCTTCTGCGACCGCGTCTACGTGCTGCCCGGCCTGCCCCACGAATACCCGCCCGCCAAGGCGGTGGTGCTGCCGCCACTGGTCGAGCCCGACCCGACCCGCGTTGTTGGCGACGGCGAACCTACCGCCCTGGTGATCGGCCAACCCCTGGAAGGCGCCGGGCTGATGAAGGGCACCGACCGGGACGCCGTCAGCGAGGAGATCCGCGCCTGGCTCGCCGGGCAGGGCATCACCCGCATCTTCTACAAGGGCCACCCGAAAGACCCATCGCGGGAGCTCAACCAGCCGGATTACGAAGTGGTCAATCTGGACGAGCCGCTCGAAGTCCACCTCGCCCGCACGCCCTACAACGCCGTCGTCGGGGTGCGCTCCAGCGCCCTGCTGTTCGCCCGCCAGACCGCCCCGGCCAGCACCAAGGTGGTGGCCTTCGGCTGGGACCGGGTGCGCTTCAAGTCGGCCGACGAAAAGCGCCAGATGCTCGAAGCCTTCCGCACCACCGGGGTCGATGTCCATGGCGCCTGAGATCCGGCCGGCGCCCTTCACCCGGCCGGAACCCGCGCCCGCAGCCCGCCGGCCCTACCTCGTCTTCATGCGGGTCGGCGCCACCGACCTGCTGCCCGACTGGCTCGCCGCCGAACCCGAGCGCAACTGGGACGTCTTCGTGAGCGGCTACGCCCCGCGCGAACCCCAGCCCGGCGCCGTCGCCACCGTGATCGGCGGCTACAACAAGCTGGAGCACTTCCGCGAATGCGTGCAGTCCGGCGCGCTGGATCTGTCCGCCTACCGCTACGTGCTGCTCGCCGACGACGATCTGGCGGTCACCGGCGGCAGCATCTCGGGCTTCTTCGAGACCGTCGAGCGCCTCGGGCTCACCGTCGCCCATCCCGCCCAGGACTGGTCCGGCTACTGGTCGCACCGCATCATGTTGCGCAACCCCCTCACCGAGTGGCGCGAGACCAACTTCGTCGAGGTCATGAGCCCGTGCTTCGACAGCCGCTTCATCGCCCGCCACCTGGACACCCTGCCCATCACCCGCAGCACCTGGGGCAGCGACCACGCCTACTGCCATCTGGCCCGCGCCGACGGCGGCAAGGTCGGCATCGTCGACACCACGGTGATCCGCCATACCAAGCCGATCAAGCCCGACGGCGCCTTCTACCGCAAGCTCGCCGGCGACGGCATCGACCCGGAAGCCGAGTTCAGATCGGTGCTCGCCGGGCTGCCGGCCGACTGTCTCCACCACCGGGTGCTCGGCCTCCATCCCGCGCCGGGGCCGCTGGCGCCGCTGCGCGGCCTGGCGGCGCGGCTCGTCGAAAAACACAAGTCACGCATCCTTCGGTTCAAGGGCCACCACGGCCGACTGGAATACTGATACCGCCATGAAGATTTTCGTCGTCAACCTCGAACGCGCCGCCGACCGTCGCGAGGCCATCCTCCGACACCTGGGCGAGCTCGGGCTCGAGGCGGAGATCCTCCCGGCCGTCGAAGGCGTCAAGGTCGATCGCGCCACCCTCGGCCCCGGCGCCGAGCCGGGCCTCTCCAACGGCGAGGTGGGCTGCTACCTCAGCCACCTGCGCTTCTGGCAGATCGTCGTCGAGCGCCGCCTGCCCCACGCCATCGTCCTCGAAGACGACGTTGTGTGCAGCCCCTCGCTGATGCGCGTCGCCCGCGAAGCCGCCGCCCTGATGCCGCCCTTTGACGCGGTGCGCCTGTCCGCCCTCCAGCCGATCCGCGGGATTCCCGTCGCCACCCTGTCGGGCGGCGAGCAGCTCGTCCTGCCCACCAAGCACCCCAGCGGCACCCAGGGCTACATGGTCAGCCTGGAGGGTGCCCGCCGCCTGCTGGCCGCCATCCCGGTGCCGAAGAGCCCCATCGACGACACCCTCGACCGCTACTGGAAATACGGCCTGTGCGTGCCGGTGGTCTCACCCAGCGTGGTGGTCGAGGATGCCAGCATCGCCAGCAGCATCGGCGCGCGCTTCGGCAGCAAGGGCGCGGACAGCGTCGCCCGCCGCCTGAGCCGCCACTTCGCCCGGGTGGCCGAGGCCGAGCGGCGCAAGATCAGCGTGTTCCTGATGGCCCGCCGGATCAGGGCGAAACTGCAGGGCCGCGGCTGAGGCACATCCCGGCGATGTCTTTCCGAAACGCCCTGGCGGGGCTGCACGCCCCCATTGCCGCCCGCATCCCGGCCATCAACGCGGCACTGTTCGCCAGCCTGTTCTTCTTCCTGCCCGCCCACGTGGCGCCGGCCTACTCGATCAGCGGGCTGATCCTGCTGCTGTCGGTGGTCGAAGGCCGCTTCGCCGAAAAATGGGCGCAGCTCAAGGGCGACCCGCTGTTCTGGATCTTCCAGGCCTTCTTCTGGATCACGCCCCTGTCGCTGCTGTGGACCGACGACCTGCAGGCCGGCCTGCGGATGGTCGGGCGCTACAGCTTCTTCCTGCTCTCGCCCCTGTACCTCACCATCGCCCGGCGCGAGCTCGCCCCCCGCTGCATCGCCGCCTTCCTGGCCGGCTGCGCGATGGCCGAGGTGCTCGCGTATTACAACTGGCTGGAGATGACGTACTTTCCCGAATGGCCCGGAGGCATCCGCGTCCAGAAGGAAGCCACCGAAACCGCACCCTTCGTCGACCACATCCTGTACGCCCCGATCCTCGCCTGGGCCGGCTATCTGGCGCTGCGCGAAGCCCTCGCCGCCACGGGCTGGCGACGCGCCGGCTTTGCCCTGCTCGCCGCCCTCACCACCGGCAACCTGATCTTCTCCACCGGCCGCACCGGCCAGCTGGTGTTCCTCGTCCTCGTCGCGCTGCTGATCTTCCAGCGCTTCGCCGGCCGCCACCCGCTGCGGGCGGCCGTGGCGGCGGTCAGCCTCACCAGCGGCCTTGCCGTGCTGGCCTACCACACCAGCGCCCCGATCGCCGCCCAGGTGGACGAGACCCTCACCGACCTCGCCCAGCGCCATGACACCCCGGACACCGCCACCGCCCAGCGCCTGAGCTTTCTCACCAACAGCCTGCGCCTCGCCGCCGAAAACCTCCTCACCGGCGTCGGCGCCGGCGACTTCGACGCCGCCTACGCCGACGTCAACGCACGCCACACCCCGGGCTGGACGACCACCACCAACCCCCACAACCAGTACCTCTTCACCGCCACCACCACCGGCCTCGGCGGCATGCTGATCCTGCTCCTCGCCTACTGCCCGCCCATCCTGTGGCGCCGCCAGCGCGACGCCCTTGCCCAGCACCGGGTGGCGCTGGTGGTGTTCATCGCGGTGATCAGCCTCTTCGAGGATTACCTGTGGCGCTCCAACACCTCGCTGCTGTACGTGCTCTTCGCGGTGCTGTTGCTCGGCCGGCAAAGCCTCGGGCCGCCTGCGGACGGCCGACAAGCCGCGCCGATTCGGGCAGAATAGATCGCCTTCTCCATTCCGAACACCGACCATGAACATGGGCGCCGACGGCGAAATCCTCAACGACGCTCCGGGCGTACCCTTCCTCACCTGCGGCTTCTTCACCGACGGCTACGCCGCCGAAGCAGCCCAGCTGCGCGAATCCCTCGACCGCACCGGCACCCCGTACTTCCTCAAGCGCTTCGCCAGCCGGGGCTACTGGGAGGCCAACACGCGCATCAAACCCGAGTTCCTGCTCGACTGCCTGCGCCGCTTTCCCGGCCGTGACGTGGTGTACCTCGACGCCGACTCGGTCGTCCGCTCGCCCCTCAAGCTGTTCTTCGATTTTGACGCCGACCTGGGCGTGTTCATCGCCCCCGCCGACGCGGGGATGACCCACCGCTACCTCACCGGCACGCTCTACCTGCGCAACACCCCGGCGATGCACGCCTTCGTCGAAGACTGGATCGCCGCCCAGGACGGCATGGTGCTGGGCGTCGATCAGGACAGCTTCACCACCGCCGTCGAACGCCACCCGGAACTGAAGATCGGCCCGCTGCCCGAGAGCTACGTGAAGATCTTCGACCGCGGCTCCGAGACGCCGGTGGTCGAGCACTTCCAGGCCAGCCGCCAGCGGGTCAAGCTCCAGCGCACCATGAAGAAGACCCGCAACGTGGTGCTCGGCCTCGTTTTCGTCGCGGCGCTGGCCTGGCTGGTCACGACCTGGCTCTAGTCACGCCCCTGCCACGGCGGGCCACTGACAGAAAGTGTTAATTTGGCGCGCTGAGCGTGACATTTCCCTGCATGGCCCGGAACATGTTGCAACAAAAATCCGGCATGATTCGCGCCCGGGCGTGAAATCCCCATCCAGAATGAGCCGTATCCATATCCTGATGTATCACCAGGTCGGTGATTTTCCGAAGCGCATGCCCAGTCATCGGGGGCAGTATTGCCATCGTCCGCGCTTTGCCGCGCAGATGAGCATGCTCAGGCGCTTTGGCTATTCGGTGGTGAGCATGGACACCGCCGTGGCCGGCCTGCGCGGCGAAGCCACCCTGCCCGCTCGCCCGGTCGTGCTCACCTTCGACGACGGCTACGTGGATTTCCTCGAATGCGCCGCGCCGGTGCTCAAGGATTACGGCTATCCGGCCACCGTCTATGCCGTGGCCGGCCTGCTCGGCCAGTCCTCGGCGTGGGTCGAACCCGAAGGCCTGCGCCCCGCCGCACTGATGAACGCCGCCCAACTGCGTGAAGTTCAGGCCATGGGCTTCACCGTCGGCTCCCACTCGGTCAGTCACCCGCGCCTCGCGCAGATCGAGACCCCGCGCATCGCCGAAGAGATGACCATCAGCAAGCGCATGCTCGAAGACGTGCTGGGCACGCGGGTCGACCACTTCTGCTACCCCTACGGCAGCCACGACATCCGCGCGGTGCACGCCGCCGCCGAGGCCGGCTATGTCACCGGCACCACCTGCCTGCGGGCCGTCGCCACCCGGGCCGACGATCTCCTCACCCTCCCTCGCAAGCCGGTTTCCCAGGGCAACACCGCGCTGGGCGTGCTCTGGAAGCTCGTCGCCAAGAACACCCCGCGCCACCCGCCGATCCGCCGCGCCTAGCCGGACCCGGGCGAAAGCTGCGCGACTTGCGGCACAATAGCGGTCTTTGCGCCGCCCGGTTTTCGCCCATGACGTTCCGCCTCCGCTCCCAGCCCCGCCGCCCGGCCGCCCACGGCCGCGCCGGAGTCACCGCGTGAAGCGCATCCTCATCGTCCGCAGCTCGGCCATCGGCGACGTGGTCTTCGCCTCCGCCCTGCCCGCCGCCATCAAGCGCGCCTACCCGGACGCCCACGTGGCCTGGCTGGTCGAACCCGGCATCCACGAACTCCTGCTCACCGACCCGGCCATCGACGAGGTCATCACCTGGAGCAAGGCCGAGTGGGTCAAGCTCTGGAAGGGTGGCCAGAAGCTTGAACTCGCCCGCCGGGTGCTCGCCCTGCGGCGCGAGCTCCACGCCCGTAACTTCGATGTCGCCCTCGACCTGCAGGGCCTGCTGAAAAGCGGCTTCATCACCTGGCTTTCCGGCGCCAAGCGCCGCGTCGGACTCGGCTCGAAGGAAGGCAGCCAGCTGCTGATGAGCGAGGTCATCCCCCGCGGCGGCGACATCCACCGCATCGGCTCCGAATACCAGTTCCTCGCCCAACACCTGGGCGCCGATGCCGGCGAGTTCCTGCCCACGCTCACCGTCGCCCCGGCGGCCGATGCCGGCGCGCAGGCCAAGCTCGCCGCCCACGGGCTCGAGACCGGCCGTTACGCCGTCTTCGCCCCCTTCACCACGCGCCCGCAGAAACACTGGTTCGAGGACGCCTGGCAAGCGCTGGCACCGCAGCTCATCGCCGCCACCGGCCTCACCCCGGTGATCCTCGGCGGCCCGGCCGATGCCGAAGCCGCGGCCCGCATCGCCGCGGCCGACCCGCGCATCGTCAACCTCGCCGGCCAGACCCGCCTGCCCGAAGCCGTCGCCGTCATCGCCCGTTCGGCGCTGGTGATCGGCGTCGATACCGGCCTCACCCACATGGGCACCGCGCTGGCCAAGCCCACGGTGGCGATCTTTGGCTCCACCTGCCCCTACACCGACACCGGCCGACCCACCGTCACGGTGATCTGGCTGGGGCTGGAATGCTCGCCGTGCAAGCGCCGGCCCACCTGCGGCGGCAAGTTCACCTGCCTGCGCGACATCACGCCGGCGATGGTCATCGAACGCGCCCAGGCCATGCTCGCCATCCAGGCCGGAGGCGCGCAATGAAGATCCTCCACGTGGAAGCCGGCAAGTTTCTGTACGGCGGCGCGCGCCAGGTGCAGTACATCGTCGAGGGCCTCGCCGCCCGCGGCATCGACAACCTGCTCACCTGCCCCACCGGCAGCGACACCGCCCGCCAGCAGCCCGCCGGCGTGCGCGTGCTGCCCATCAAGATGGGCGGCGACGGCGATCCGGGCATGGTGCTGCGCCTGGCCAAGCTGATCCGCGCCGAAAAGCCTGATCTCGTGCACCTCCACAGCCGCCGCGGCGCCGACACCTGGGGCGGCCTCGCGGCAAAGCTCGCCGGCGTGCCCTGCGTGCTGTCGCGACGGGTGGACAACCCCGAATCGCGCCTCGCGGTGGCGATCAAGTACCGCCTCTACGATCACGTGATCACCATCTCCGAGGGCATCCGCCAGGTGCTGCTGTCCGAGGGCCTCGCGCCGGAGAAGGTCACCTGCGTGCGCAGCGCCGTGGATGCCACGCCCTACCTCGCGCCGGTCGACGCCGCGGCCTTCCGCGCGGAGTTCGGCCTGCCCGCCGATGCGCTGGTGGCCGGCGTGGTGGCGCAGATGATCCCCCGCAAGGGCCACCGCTATCTGCTGTCGGTGCTGCCGGGCCTGCTGGCAAAACACCCGAAGCTGGTCGTACTGATCTTCGGCCAGGGCCCGCTGGAGGCCGAGCTGCGCGCCGAGGTGCAAAGCCGCGGGCTGGATGCCGCGGTGCGCTTCGCCGGCTTCCGCCACGACCTGCCGCGCTGGCTGGGCGGGCTCGACCTGCTGGTGCATCCGGCCGACATGGAAGGCCTCGGCGTGTCGCTGCTGCAGGCCTCGGCTGCGGCGGTGCCCATCGTCACCACCCGCGCCGGCGGGCTGCCCGAGGCGGTGCTGGATGGCGTCAGCGGCATCCTGATCGAGCCCGGCAACGAAGCCCAGCTCGCCGCCGCCATCGACCGCCTGTGCGCCGACCCAGCCCTTCGCGCGCGCTTCGGCGCCGCCGGCCGGGCGCGCATCCTGGCCGAGTTTTCCATCGACGCGATGGTCGAGGGCAACCTCGCCATCTATCGCCAGGTGCTCCGCCCATGAAGATCATCACCGTGCTGCACAGCCTGCGCAGCGGCGGCGCCGAGCGTCATGCCCTGCAGCTGATGCGCGGCCTGCGGGCGCGGGGCCACGAGGCGCTGTTCGCCGGTTCGATGGACGGCTGGCTCGGCCAGCAGCTCACCGCCGACGGCTTTGGTGGCATCAACCTGCCGATGGTGGGCATCTACGACCTGCCGTCAGTCATCCGCCTGGCGCTGTACGCCCGCCGCGAAAAGGCCGACCTGATCCACGGCCACCTCACCCGCGGGGCGCTGTACACCGGGTTTGCCGCCCGGCTTGCCGGCGTGCCCAACGTGGCCACCGCCCACTCCGACAACGCCGGCAAGCACTTCGGCCGGGCCGACCGGATCATCGCGGTATCGGGCGCCGTGGCCCGCTTTCTCGAGCGCGAGGGCTACGACCCGGCGCGCATCCGGGTCGTCCATCACGGCATCGCCGACATCGCCGCCACGCTGCCCGCCAATGTGCGCCACGCCACCCGCGCCGCGCTGGGCCTCGCCGACGACGAGCCGTGCCTGCTGATGGCGGCCCGCATCGTCACCGCCAAGGGCCACGACACCACCCTGAAGGCGCTGGCCCGCATCAAGGACCGGCGCTGGACACTGCTCCTCGCCGGCGACCACCACGGCGACCTGGGCCCGCAGATCCAGGCTCTGGCGACCGAACTCGGCATTGCCGAGCGGGTCCGCTTCCTGGGGCTGCGCGAAGACGTGCCCGCCCTGCTGGCAGCCGCCGACATGCTGCTGGCGCCGTCGCGGCGGGAGGCCTTGTCCCTGACCCTGCTCGAAGCCTCGGCCTGCGCCCTGCCCATCGTCGCCAGCACCGTCGGCGGCATCGGCGAGGTGGTCGAGCACGGCGCGAGCGGCCTGCTGGTGCCGCCGGACGACGTGCCGGCGCTGGCCGACGCCATCGCCCAGCTGCTGGCCTCCCCCGAGCGGCGGGCCGCCCTGGGCGCCCGGGCCCGCCAGCGCTTCGAATCCGGCTTCACGGAGAACGCGATGTTCGACGGAACCCTGGCGGCCTATCGCGAGGCCTGCGGCCGATGATCCAGATCCTCATGTACCACCGGGTCGGGCATTTTCCTGGCCGGGTGAAGGCCCACGGCGCGCTGTACTGCCATCTGCCGCGCTTTCGCGCCCAGATGACGCTGTTCCGGGTGCTCGGCTACACCGTCATCAGCCTCGACGACGCGGTGGCCGGACTTCGCGGCGACAAGGCGCTGCCGCCACGCCCGCTGGTGCTCACCTTCGACGACGCCTACGTGGATTTCCTCGAGAACGCCGCGCCGGTGCTCAAGGCCCACGGCTATCCGGCCACGGTGTACGCGGTGAGCAGCCTGATCGGCAGCACGTCGATGTGGGATGCGGGCGTCGGCCCCGAGCCGGCGCCGCTGATGGACGCCGCGCAGCTGCGCGAAGTGCGGGACATGGGCTTCACCATCGGCTCCCACTCCCGGAGCCACCTGCGCCTCGCCCAGCAGGACGAAGCCTGCATCGCCCGCGAGATGACCGACAGCAAGTCGGCGCTCGAAGACCTGCTCGGCCAGCGCGTCGATCACTTCTGCTACCCCTACGGCAGCCACGACCTGCGCAGCATGGAAGCCGCCGCAGCGGCCGGCTATCTCTCGGGCACCACCTGCGAGCGAGCCGCCGCCACTCCGTCGAACGACCTGCTGGCCCTGCCGCGCAAGGCGGTCTCGCGGGGTGACGACGTGTTCGGCGTGGCCTGGAAGCTGCTCACCAAGAACGCCCCCAAGCGCCCGCTGCTGCACCGCGCCGGCTGAGGGCGCAAGTCAGGGCAGGAAGACCGGATCGGCAAACACCAGCGTGCCGTCGGCGCGCATCATCAGGTTGTCGGGGTTGAGGATGTCGGGCTGGACGGGATAGCCCTCGATGAAGTCCGACAGCCGCGCGACGGCCTCGACGAGGCTGGCGGGGAGTTCGGGCGACGGTGCCTGGGCGATGTGATACAGCGCCAGCCGGCCGCGATTGACGCCCATGTTGGCCCACTTCTCGCAGCCTTCCCAGTAGGCGGCGGCGAGCAGCCGGGCGAGGCGCGCCGCTTCGCCCGACACCGGACGCAGGCGCTCGACCTCGACGAGGCGGAACGAATAGCCGTTGCTGGCCTTGCCGACAACGCCGTGATCGGCAAAAACGCGGGGAAAATGAATGCCGGTGGGACGGTCGTCCGCGGCGAGATAGAAGTAGTCGGCGGGGGAGCTGACCACCTTGAAGACGCGCTCGCCGTCACCGGCGTCGAGCACGATCGAGAACTCCCCCCGCCCGATCTCGACGAGACCTTCGAGCAGGGGGTGAGCCGGAACCGGATCGGGAAGGCGACTGAGGGCTTTCCCGGCTTCCGGCAGCACGGCGGGCGGGTCGATCATCGCGGATCGACGAGGGTCATCCGATGATGTTGTAGCCAGCATCCACGAAGTGTACGCCGCCAGACATGTTCCGGCCAGCGTCGGAGACGAGGAACGCGGTGAGCGCGCCAATGTCTTCCGGGGTCACGAGGCGGTGCAGGGGGGAGCGATCCACCGCGGCGGCCATCAGGCCGTCGAAACCGGCGATGCCGGAGGCGGCGCGGGTCATCAGCGGGCCCGGGGAGATGGCGTTGACGCGGATGTTCTTGGGGCCCAGCTCAAAGGCCATGTAACGGGTGGCGGCTTCGAGCGCGGCCTTGCACAGGCCCATCACGCCGTAGTTGGCGATGACCTTTTCGCTGCCCAGGTAGGTCATGGTGATGAGCGAACCGCCGCCGGCCTTCTCGAGGAGCGGCTCGGCCTTGCGGGCGAGGCGCACGAAGGAGTGGGTGGACACGTCCATCGCCATCGCGAAGCCGTCGGGCGAGGTGTCCACCACGCGGCCGTGCAGGTCGTCGCGCTTGGCGAAGGCCATGCTGTGGATCGCGAAGTCGAGCTTGCCGTGCTTGGCGTCGATCTGGGCGAAGACTTCGTCCATGGTCTCCGGCTTGGTCACGTCGAGGAGCAGCACGTCCTCGATGCCCAGGCGGCTGACGATCGGCTCGATGAAGGCGAGGGTCTTTTCGTTCTGATAGGTGATGATGACCTTGGCGCCGGCTTCGATACAGGCTTCGGCGACGCCGGTGGAGATGGACTTTTCGTTGGCGATGCCGGTGATCAGGCCCACCTTGCCTTCGAGATTGATGATCGGGTTCATTGATGCCTCCATGGGGATCGAGAAAAAATTACTGCGCCGCAACAATTACACACCTTAGAATGGTCTACGAATACTGTTACGTGCGCTTTTTTTTGTTAACGGCAGGATTCCACCTTTCCTCAACCGAAATGTTGCGACGCATCAAACAATGACCGAAAACCTCCACAGCCCGGGTGTGATCCCGGTCTATGTCTTCCTCGATTTCGACGGGGTCACGCATCCCTGGCGCGAGGCGGAGGACTTTCGCTGTCTGCCGGTGCTCGAGGCGGTGCTTCGCGACTACCCCGAAACCCGCGTGGTGATTGCGTCCGACTGGCGCACGCTGTTCTCGCTGCCCAAGCTGCGGGCGCGCTTCTCGCCGGACATCCAGCCGCGGGTGATCGACACCACGCCGGCGATCTTTCCGCGCAATCCCAACGAGCTCTACGGCCTGCGCGAGCGGGAGGCCCGCCAGTGGCTGGCGGCCAAGGCGCCCACCGCGTCGTGGCTGGCCATCGACGACGCGCCGGGCAACTGGCCGACCCGCGCGCGGCTGGTGCTCACCGATTTCAAGCAGGGTTTCACCGAAGAGGACGCCGGGCGCATGCGCCGGCTGCTGGACGCCTTCCGCGCCGGCCAATTTGACGCCGAAACGGCAACCCCCGCCTGACGACAGCCTTCATCGCCCCCGGTCTGTCGATAATCGGGGCCGGAGAGAAGGATGCCAGGCCGGCGTAGATCGACATCACCGGGTTAACGAAGGACTTTCACGAGCTGTAGATCGAATACAGGCGGTGTACGAACGATGTTCACCGGGTGTAGATCGAATACACCCCGTGCACTAAGGAATCGCATAGGGTGTAGATCATATTCACCCCGTGAACGAAGGATGTTCACGGGGTGTAGATCGAATACACGCTGCGTTGATGGAATGCCAGGCAGGCTTAGAACTGTCGCGCGAGGGGCGATTCGTCCATCAGCGCGACCTGCTCGCGCAGCGAGAGGATCATGTCCTGCCAGTAGCGCGGGGTGTCGAACCAGCTGAAGGCCGCCGGGAAGGCCGGGTCGTCCCAGCGCCGGGCGATCCAGCCGGCGTAGTGGATCAGGCGCAGGGTGCGCAGGGCCTCGACCAGATGCAGGCTGGCCGGGTCGAAATCGGCGAACTGCTCGTAGCCTTCCAGCACGTGGTCGAGCTGGCGGGCCATGGCCGGGGCGTCGCCGGAGAGCAGCATCCACAGATCCTGCACCGCCGGGCCGTTGCGGGCGTCGTCGAAATCGACGAAATGCGGGCCGGCGTCGGTCCACAGCACGTTGCCGCCGTGCACGTCGCCATGCAGGCGGATCATCGGCTGCGCGCCGGCGCGCTCGAAGCAGCGGCGCACGCCGTCCAGGGCCTGATCCACCACCGAAAGCCAGGTTTCGCGCAGTTCGGGCGGCAGGAAGGGCGAGGCGAGGAGTTCGTCGCGCGGTTCTTCGCCGAAGCTGCGGATGGTCAGATCCGGCCGGTAGGCGAAGGGCTTTCTTGCGCCGATGGCGTGGATGCGGCCGAGGAAGCGGCCCAGCCAGCCGAGCACCGCCGGGTCGTCGAGCTCGGGCGCGCGGCCACCGCGGCGGGGGAACAGCGCCACCCGGAAGCCTTCGTAGTGATGCAGCGTGCTGCCGCCCACTTCCAGCGCCGGCACGGCGGGGATCTCGGCGTCGGCGAGTTCGGCGAGGAAGGCGTGCTCCTCGAGGATCGCTTCGTCGCTCCAGCGCCCGGGGCGATAGAACTTGGCGATCAGCGGCTGGGCGTCCTCGATGCCGACCTGATAGACGCGGTTTTCGTAGCTGTTGAGGGTGAGCAGGCGGCCGTCGCAGACGAGGCCGCTGGCCTCGACCGCCGACAGCACGAAATCCGGTGTCAGCGGCCCGAAAGGCGCCGTCACTGCTTGCTGCCCTCGCGCACGTAGGGCTCGTGGAGCTTGACCGGTTCGACCTTGGCGGCGTGACGGGCGCGCATGCGCAGGTTGAGCATCTCGACCAGCACCGAGAAGGCCATCGCCGAGTAGATGTAGCCCTTGGGCACGTGGTGGCCGAAGGCGTCGGCCATCAGCACCACGCCGATCACCAGCAGGAACGAGAGCGCCAGCATCTTCACGGTGGGGTGGCGCGACACGAACTCGCCGATGGGGCCGGAGGCGACCATCATCAGGCCCACCGAGGCAATCACCGCGGCCATCATCACCGGCAGGTTATTGACCATGCCGATGGCGGTGATGATCGAGTCGAGGGAGAACACGATGTCGATCAGGATGATCTGCACGATCACCGCGCCGAAGGTGGCCTTGACGGCGCTGGAGGCTTCGCCCTCCTCGCCTTCCATCAGCTGATGCACTTCCTGGGTGCTCTTCCACACCAGGAACAGGCCGCCGCCCAGCAGGATCAGGTCGCGGCCGGAGAAGCCGTGGCCCATCACGGTGACGAGGGGCTCGGTCATACCGGCCATCCACGACAGGGCCGCCAGCAGCGCGAGGCGCATGAACATCGCCAGGAACAGGCCGAGCCGGCGGGCGAAGGCGCGCTTCTCGGGGGGCAGCTTGTCCACCAGGATGGAGATGAAGATCACGTTGTCGATGCCCAGCACCAGCTCGAGGGCGGTGAGGGTGAGGAAGGCGATCAGCAGTTGCGGGTCGGTCAGGAATTCCATGTTTGCATCAAAGGTTATGACGGGAAGCGCGCCCGCGCAGGCAGGCACGCGGAACGCATGGTCGCACGAAACGGGGCGGATTGAGGGCGCCGACGCAGGATGGTCGCACCGGCGGATGTCAGATCTTCGTTCCGCCACCGGCTGGCGGCGGAGGCTGGCCGGTCAGTGGCGGGTGGCGTAGGCGCGCATCCAGCGCTGCATCCGCGCGGCGGGCATCGGGCGGGCGATGCCGTGGCCCTGGACCAGATGACAGCCCAGCTTGACCAGCGCCTGGCGGTGGCGCGGCGTCTCGACGCCCTCGGCGATCACCTCGCGCCGGAAGGCGGCGGCGAGGCCGATCATGCTCTGCACGGTGGCGAGGTCGTCCTCGTCGTTGAGCATGTTGTGGATGATCGAGCGGTCGATCTTGATGCTGCGCACCGGCAGGCGACGCAGGCTGCTCATCGAGCCGAAGCCGGTGCCGAAGTCGTCGATGGCGAAGCTCACGCCCAGGTCGTTGCAGGCGTCCATGATGCGGGCGATGCGCGACAGGTCGGTGAGGGTGGTGGATTCGAGCACTTCGAGCTGCAGCAGGCCGGGGTCGAGATCCGGGTGGGCGGCGAGCACGCTGGTCAGGTGGGGCACGAAATCCGGGTGGGCCAGGTGGCGGGCCGAAATGTTGACGCTCATCCGCGTGGCGAGGCCGGCGGCGCGCCAGGTGTCGAGCTGGGCCACGGCGGTGGCGAGCACCCACTTGCCCAGGTCGATCTCGAAGCGCGATTCGCTCACCGTGGGCAGGAATTCGCCGGGCAGGCGCAGGCCGAGCTCCGGGTGCTTCCAGCGGATCAGCGCCTCGACGCCGGACAGGGTGTTGGTGAGGGCGTCGACCTTGGGCTGGTAGTGGAGCTCCAGCTCGCCGCCGTTGAGGGCGGATTCGACGCGGGTCTGGGCGTCGCGGTGGGCGCGCAGGCGGCGGTCGCGCTCCGGGTCGAAGAGGTGGAAGCGGTTGCGGCCGGTCTGCTTGGCGAGATACATGGCCTGGTCGGCGTGGGCGAGCAGGATCTCCGGATCGGAGCCATCCAGCGGGCACAGGGTGACGCCGATGCTGGCGGTGACGCGCAGCTCGCGGCCATCGACCGAGATGGGTTCGGAGATGCTGGTCAGCAGGCGGTCGAACACCTGCTCGCATTCGTCGGCGTGTTCGAGGCCGTTGTAGATCAGCGCGAACTCGTCGCCGCCCATCCGCGCCACGGTGTCGCCGGCGCGGGTGGAGGCCTGCAGGCGGCGGGCGATCTCCACCAGCAGGCGGTCGCCCACGTGGTGGCCGAGGCTGTCATTGACCGGCTTGAAGCCGTCGAGATCGAGATAGGCGACGGCCGCGAGGGTGCCGTTGCGCTCGGCCTGGGCCAGGGACATGCGCATCCGGTCGGCCAGCAGGCTGCGGTTGGGCAGCTGGGTGAGCACGTCGTGGTAGGCGAGGTGCTCGAGCTGGCGCTGGTTCTCCTTCATGTCGGTGATGTCGGTGAACAGCCCCACGTAATGGGTGGTCTGGCCGGCCTCGTTGCGCACCGCCGAGATGTTGCCGAGCTGGGCGTAGAACTCGCCGTTCTTCTTGCGGCTCCAGGTTTCGCCCTGCCACACGCCGTCGCGCAGCAGGTCGGCCCACATGGCGTCGTAGTAGGCCGCGTCGTGCAGGCCGGAGCGCAGCAGGCGGCTGTGCTGGCCGATGACCTCGTCGCGGGTATAGCCGGTGAGGGCGCAGAAGCTGTCGTTCACCTCGAGGATGCGGGCTTCCGGGTCGGTGATGATGATGCTCTCGTGGGCGTGGCGGAAGACGCTGGCGGTGAGGCGCAGGTAGTCTTCGGCGGCCACCCGGGCGGTGACGTCGTTGAGCGTGCCGGAAACCCCGGCGAGGGCATTGCCCGCATCCACGATGGCGCGGGCGTACAGGTCCAGCCAGCGGAAGCTGCCATCCCGGCACTTCACCCGCAGGGTGGCGCTGCAGAAGTCCTGGGTGCGCTCGACCAGCGGCTTGAGGGCCTCGCGGCGGGCGTCCTGGTCGTCGGGATGCAGGTAATCCACGAAGCTGTGGCCGATGGATTCGTCCACCGGGTGGCCTGTGATCTCGGTCCAGGCGGGGTTGAGGAGCTGCCAGCGACCGCTCGCGTCGGTCTGGAAGATCACCTCGCGCACGCTGTCGAAGACCTGCTGGTAGCGGATCTGGCTTTCGAGCAGCGCCTGGGTGGTGCTGCGCATGGCGCTGATGTCGGCGATGCTGCCCACCATCCGCCGCGGGCGGCCGTCCGGGCCGTAATCCACCACGTCGCCGCGGTCGCGCACCCACAGCCAGTGGCCGTCGGCGTGGGACAGGCGGTACTCGGCCACGTAGGTGCCGCCGCCTTCGAGGCAGGTGTTCACCGCCGCCTCGACCCGCTCCCGGTCTTCCGGGTGGATCAGGGCCTGGAGGTCGGCCAAGGCGTGGTTGAGCCAGCGGTCGTCGAGGCCCAGCATGGTGCACCAGTGGCGGTTGTGGCTGAAGCGGCCGGTGACGAGGTTGTAATCCCAGATGCCTTCACCGATGGTGGCCAGCACGTCGGCGAGCTTCTTGCGGCTGCGCTGGGCGGAGCGCTGCTCGCGCACCCGCTCGCTCACGTCGTAGGCCACGCCCACGGTGCCGACGACCAGCCCGTCGGGGCTGCGCACCGGCGCCTTGTAGGTCTCGAACCACACCGCGGGATCGTCGTCGCCCATGCGGTCGACGCGGCTGAGGGGCTGCCCGTCGCGCATCACCTGGGCGTCTTCGGCGCGCTCGGCGTCGGCCACGAAGCGGGGAAAGAGCTCGGCATCACGCTTGCCGACCACCGACTGGGGCGTGGCGTGACCGCAGGCTTCGGCAAAACTGCGATTGACGATCAGGTAGCGCCCGTCGCGGCCCTTGAGCCACATGCGCAGGGGCAGGCCGTTGATCAGCGTGGCCGCGCCCAGGGCTTCGCAGCCGGCTTCGGCGGCGCTTTCGGCCAGGGTCAGTTCGGAGACCGGCGTCTCTGCCGGCAGGCCCGCCTGCAGCGCGCGCAGCACGGTGTGGGCGCCGAGGTAACGCTGCGTCGGCCCGTCATTCCCGACCGCGACGCTGTCGAGGCCCTGGGTGAGCAGGCAGGAGAGGGCATCGAGCAGGCTGCTCCCGGGTGACAAAGGCCCGGCAACGCTGTTCGACGTTTCCCGGGAGGCGTGATCTGACGTCATCCTGTTTTATCAATTTTTCCAGTTTTCGCGATGGTGCATCGGGCCGCCCGGCTTGCCAAGGAAGGAAGTCCCACGCAAAGGCGACGGATGTCACGACCACCGCCGGTTCTGGATCAAAACAGTGACTTATCACCGCCGTACAGGGTTTCAGCCCTCGCGGCCATCGCTCCGGGGGGCCAGGTAGATCGGCACCAGACGGCTCGCCCAGGGAAGGAAGACGACCAGCCAGCCGACCCCGGCCGCCACCAGCAGCAGCGCCTGCCCGACGGGCAACACGTCGGCCAGCACCCGCAGCGCCGCCACCCCATGCAGGCCCAGGGCCAGCCGCCAGGTCAGGGCGTCGGCCACCAGCGGGCGCCCCGAGTGGCCAAGGGTGACGCGGGACACCATCGCCAGGGTCATCGTCGCGAAGTAGCCCACCGCCAGCGCGTGCAGGGGCGCGAGGCCGAGGGTGTCGACGCCGGCCAGATGCAGCCCGCCCTGCACCCCGGCCAGCAGCCAGGCGATGCCCAGCCACAGAAAACCGAGGTGCAGCATCGCCAGCAGCGGCACCGCAAAGCTGCGTGGCAGCTGCCACTTCCAGCTCAGCCACAGGGCCGTGCCGGCGCCCAGCAGATCCACCGGCGCCGCCCAGGCCGCCAGGCCGGCGATGTCCAGCAGGCCGTGGAGCACGCTCACGCCCAGCAGCACCCGCAGCGTCCAGTCCGGCCGCACCACCTCGTAACGGGGCAGCGCCGAGCTGGAGAAGAATGGAATCATCCGGTGGCTGACCACCATGAAGAGCGGCGCCAGCAGCCCATACACGCCGATCGACAGGCCGACCCGCGCGGCCAGCGGCGCACCCGTGGCGGCGAAGACGACCCACGCCACCAGCCCCACCGCGCCCGCCGCCAGCGCCAGCCAGGCGGTGCCCGCGTGCAGCCGCGGCTTGCCCTCCCGGAAGGCCACCGGATGCAGCACCGCCAGCGCCAGCGCCCAGCCCGTCAGCACCAGCACCAGCCCGAGCACGCGCAGCCACACGGCGCCGGTGAGCAGGCCCAGGTCGAACAGCAGCCAGCCGGACACCAGCCCCAGCCACGGCCGCCGGGCCGTGCTGCCCGGCGTGTCGGCCATCCCCTGCCAGCGGGGCATGGCGGTCATCAGGAAGCCGAACACGAAGAACGGAAACACTCCGTAAGCCGCCCACAGCCCATGCACCCAGCCCGGCGGCCACGGCCACGCGGGGCCGGCCACGGCGCCGGTGCGGGAGAGGAGCTCCCACACCCACGGGAGAAACACCAGCACGCTCTGCACCGCCCCGGCGAGGAACATCGGCCGGTGGGGCGCGGCGAACAGGATCGCCGCGCGGGACGCGGGCGCGGGCGGCACCGGAGGTGGCGCGGCGGGTCGGGACTGGAGCTGGATGGGTTTTTCCATGTTTGATGAGTCAAAAAGTCAGCAAATGGCCGCGAAGCCGGCTGTGAAGCGCGCGCCCGGGGTTAGAATCAAGGGCTTGACGCCGCCCACGTTGAAAGTCCGCCATGAGTAACGACAAGATCGACATCCCCGGCCTGCTGAGCCGGATGCCCCTGTTCAGCGCCCTGTCGCCCGAAGACCTCGCCCACATGGCGGCGGCCTCGCGGGAGAAACGGCTGCAGAAAGGCGAACGATTGTTCCAGCGGGGCGAACACCCCAAGGGCTTTTTCCTGGTCGTGTGGGGGCAGATCAAGCTGGCCTTCACCTCGGCTCAGGGCAACGAGAAGGTCGTCGAAATCCTCGGCCCGCTGCAGAGCTTCGGCGAGGCGGTGATGTTCCTCGACCAGCCCTACCCGGTGCTCGGCGAGGCGCTTTCCGACACCCTGCTGCTGCACATCGGCGCGGGCGCGGTGTTCGACCAGATCGAGCAGGACCCGCGCTTTGCCCGCAAGCTGCTGGCGGGCATGTCGATCCGCCTGCACTCGATGGTCCGCGACGTGGAATCCTACGCGCTGCGCTCGTCCACCCAGCGGGTCATCGGCTACCTGCTGCAGCTGGCCGAGAGCGTCCCCTGCGCGCCCGGCGGGCGTCACGAGGTGGAGCTGCCGACCAGCAAGCAGGTGATCGCCTCGCGCCTCAGCCTGACGCCGGAAACCCTCTCGCGCATCTTCCATGAGCTGTCCGATGCCGGCCTGATCTCGGTGCAGGGCAAGCACATCGTGATTCACGACGCTGCCAAGCTGGCCCTCCACGACTGAAACACCGCCTCAGGCGGCGGCCGCGTGACGGATGTGGATGTGAAACTCCCCGCTGTCCGTGGATTCGGTGCGGTGGGTATAGCCATTGCGCCGCAGGATGTCGTACAGCGGCCCGGGCTCCCGATACAGCATCAGGACCACCTCGCCGCCCGGCGGCATCGTGTCGAGCGCCTCGAGGGTCAGGTTGAGCGGCTCCGGCGGCATCAGACCGCGGGCGTCGACGATGATAGGCGTGGTTTTATCGGTCATGGCAGGCTCGGAAGAAGTGGGCGAAAACGCCGGTGCGGGTGCCAGATTGGCCCAATCGCCCCCGGTGAACCTTGAGCCCGGTCAAGCTGGTGAACGGTTGGCGTGGCGCAGGTCGCATACGACAGCCCGGATTGGGTGATAAATTCGCGGCCATGCCGAATGAGACTGAATCGTGAAGGAAGGTTCCGCCCTGCTCGCCGCCCTGGCCCTGGCGGCGGGCATCGCCTATTGGTCCGATCACTTCCGCACCGAAGGCTGGAAAGCCGCCCCGCAGACGGAGAGCCCCTTTCCCTACCAGCAGTCGGCCACCCACTCGCCCAACCCGGTGCCGCCGCCGGCCGCGCCCGAGCGCCTCGAGGTGAACGCCGCCAGAGACGCCGCCGACAAGGCCGCCCTGTGCACCGAGCTGCAGGAGGTGATCGACGACGTCGACGCGGCCTTGCTCCATCCCCAGTCGCCGAGCTCGGCCGAACAGCTTCTCAACCGCCGCCGGACCTACGTGGAAAAGCGGATGGCGCTGGGCTGCTGACGGCCCGCGCGGCAGGCAGGCGCTTGATTTCCTTGAAGGTGCTGGCGTCCAGGAAGATCAGCGCGCCGTCCTTCTCCATCAGGCTGGCGATCACGTAGCGGCCGTAGCGGTCGAACTCCACGTGGGCGAAGGTCTTGCCCGGCTCGCGCACCTGGGCCACCACCTTCATCTGCTGCTTGTCGATGACCTGCAGGGTGTCCTTCGCGGTCGGGCTCATCATCGAATCGACCCAGGCGTAGGGGCTATTCTCGTGGCTGCGCAGGAAGAAACCCGGGCCCAGCGTGGGAATGGTGGCGACGGTGTTCCAGTTCTGCATGTCGATCACGCTCACCTGGGCGTCCTTCAGGTTGGTGCTCGCCACCACCCGGCGGCCGTCACGCAGCCAGGAGATGCCCGAGCCCAGGTGCGGCATGCCGGGCAGGTCCAGCGCGGCGATCGGGCGGCGCACGTCGAGGTTGACCACCTGCCCGCGGCCTTCGCGGCTGGCGCCGACCAGGTTGGCGTAATCCTGGGTGAAGAAGAAGTCGTCCAGCGGCACGTCGAGCACGGTGCGGCGCGGGTTGAGATAACCCGGCGTGGCGATGGCTTCGCCCATCTTGTAGTCGTGCACGTAGCCGTTGAAGAAGGGCTTGGCGGCCGGGTCGTACGACACCTCCCAGATCTCCGGAATGTCCTTCAGGCCGACGACGAAGCTCTTCCTCGGCGCGGCGTCGTACACCGCCGAGATGCGCGACGTGGCATCGCCCTTGAGGTTGCGGCCGTCGATCACCTTGAGCAGCTTGAGGTCCGCATCGAAGATCACCAGGTTGCCCGGCAGGTAGTTGGCCACCGCCACGAAGCGCCCGTCGGACGACACCGCCGCGTTGCGGGTGTTGATGCCGGCGCGCACCTCGGCGACGACCTTCAGGTTCCAGATGTCGAACTTGCTCACCCAGCCGTCCCGCGACGCAAAGAACACGTAGCGGCCGTCCGGCGTGAACTTCGGCCCGCCGTGCAGGGCGTAGCGCGACGGGAAGCGGAAGATGCGCTCCATGCGGTCGCCGTCGAGCACGCTCACGTGGTGATCGCCGGCCTCGACGACGATGAACAGGTTCATCGGATCGGCCTTGGCCACCTCGCCCTGGCGCGCGTCGGGCAGGCTGCCGGGCGGATGGGGCTCGGTGCGCGACGCGCGGATGTCGGCCTCGCTCCAGACCGGGGCGGGGCTCACCGGCGAGTAGATCCAGCCCGCCAGCGCCTCGATCTCGTCGGGCTGGAGGGTCTGGCCGAAGGCCGGCATCTGTGTGGCGGCGCGGCCTTCGCGGATGGTGGCGACGGCATCCTTGCGCTTGAGGCGCTCCAGGCTCTCGGGCAGCAGCGCCGGTCCCATGCCGCCCAGGCGCCCGGCGCCGTGGCAGGAGAGGCAGTACTGGGTGTAGAGCGCGAGGGCGTCGGCGGCAGCGGCCGGCGCCAGGTTGCTGACGAACAGAGCGGCGAGGATCAGGCTGGAAATCTTCATGGCGCGCATTCGGTGTGGATCGGGCGGGGCCCGACGGGTTCGGGGCCGGGATGACGCTGGGCGGATCAGGCGGCCGGCTGCAGGCGCACCCACGGCTTCACCTCCAGCCGCCCGCCTTCGGCCACGCCGATCTCGGCGTTGCTGAGGTAGCAGCCCGGGTCTTCCTGCCAGGGGTCGCCGGTGAGCTGCTGGGCGCGCACGCGGGTGTTGCCGTTGCACATGGCGAGGTAGCGGCAATCGGCGCAGCGCCCGGTCACCGGCCGCGGCGACTGCTTGAGGCCGGCCATCAGCGGGTCGGACACATCCGTCCAGATGTCGCCGAACTTGCGTTCGCGCACGTTGCCGAGGGTGTGGTGCCACCACATGGTGTCCGGGTGGACGTTGCCCAGGTTGTCGATGTTGGCCACATTCACGCCGCTGGAGTTGCCGCCCCACTGCATCAGCTTCGCCTCGACGTGGGCGGCCTGCTCCGGGAAGCGGCGGCGCACCCACTGCAGGAAGTACGGGCCGTCGGCGTCGTTGTTGCCGGTGGTGAAATCCCGCGTGAGGCCGCGCTGCTCATAGCGCCAGGCGGTCTCGAAGAGCAGCTCCATCGCGTCGCGGGTGAGGATGTGGCGGGCGTCGTCGGCGCGGTTCTTGTTGCCGCGGCCGGCGTAATTGAGATGCGAGAAGTAGAAGCGGTCGATGCCTTCGTCTTCCACCAGCTGCAGCACGCCGGGCAGGTCGGACGCGTTGTCCTGGGTCATGGTGTAGCGCACGCCCACCTTCACGCCCAGCTCGCGGCAGCGGCGCAGGCCGGCCAGCGAGCGGTCGAAGGCGCCGTCGAGGCGGCGGAACTTGTCGTGGGTCTCGCGGATGCCGTCGAGGCTGACGCCCACGTAGTCGAAGTCGGCGGCGGCGATGCGCTCGATGTTGCTGTCGTCGATCAGCGTGCCGTTGGACGACAGGCCCACGTAAAAGCCCATCGCCTTGGCGCGGCCGGCGATCTCGAAGATGTCGGGGCGCAGCAGCGGCTCGCCGCCGGAGAGGATCAGCACCGGCACCCGGAAGGCCTTGAGGTCGTCCATGGTGCGGAAGATTTCGTCGGTGGAGAGCTCGCCGGCAAAATCGGTGTCGGCCGAGATCGAGTAGCAGTGCTTGCAGGTGAGGTTGCAGCGGCGGATCAGGTTCCAGATCACCACCGGGCCCGGCGGGTTGCGCTTCGGCCCGATCGGCGTGGGCGCCGCGATTTCACGGAGATAGGCGGAGATGCGGAACATGACGGCAGCCTCGGGAAGGGATGCTCGGATTGTCACCGCCGCCGGGGCGCCCTGACCTTGACGGGTATCAACGGCGCAGGGATGATCGCACCGCGGACGGGCACCCGCGCTGCGTTTTGTTAGCGTGGATCAAAGCGCGCCCGGCTGGCGGCGGTAAGCTGCCGATATCCGAGCAAAAAACTCAACTACTCTGGCGCCACGCCATGGCCAAGAAGTTTCCCCTGCACCCGAAGCACCCCGAGCGCATCTGCTGGGGCTGCGACAAGTATTGCCCGACGGACGCCCTCGCCTGCGGCAACGGCTCGGGCCGCACGCTGCACCCGGCCGAGATGCTGGGCGAAGACTGGTACACCTTTGGCGACTGGGGCCTCGACATCGACCCGGAGACCGACAGCGTGCCGCCGACCCGCGACGGAACCTGAGCCGGCCGATCCGGCGCTACTTCGCGCCCCAGGGCATCACCGGCACCGTCGAGATGCTGTTGGCCGGCGCGCCGTCGATCAGCTTGCGGCTGATGGCGACGTACACCAGCGTGTTGTTGGCCTTGTCGAACATCCGCACGATGCGCGTCTCCTTGAACACCAGCGAGGTGTCCTCCGAGAACACCACCTCGTTCTCGGGCAGCTTGGCCGGCAGGGAGATCGGGCCGGTCTGGCGGCAGGCCAGCGAGAACTGGGACGGGTCCTGGGCCAGCCCCAGGCTGCCCGACACGCCGCCGGTGCGGGCCTGGCTCACGTGACAGGTCACGCCCGGCACCTTGGCATCGTGGAAGGCCTCGACGCACACCTTGTGGTTGGCGCCGATGAGTTTCCAGGTGGTGGTCACGCAGCCCACCTCGTCGGCGCTGGCGTGGGTGGCGGCGAGGCCGAGGACAATCGCGGCAAGGGCGTTGCGGTAGCGCATCAGGGGCTCCTTTCTGACAGAATGCGGCACATCCGGCTGCCCGGACGTCATCCGGGCCACTGTACCCCAAACGCCCCCGACAACCCACCCGTCGACACCCATGGCCATCGTTCATCCCGCAGGCTGGCGCGAGCTGGCCACCACCGGCGCCGCCCAGCGCGAGATCGAGACCCTCGCCCAGCTCGCCGACGGCCTGCCCGACGACTACACGATCTTCCACGGCGTGCACTGGACGCGCATCCACCAGGGCCGCCACGCCATCGTCGGCGAGATCGACTTCGCCATCGTCGGCCCCACCGGCAAGCTGCTGCTGGTCGAGCAGAAATCCGGCTTCCTGGCCGAGACGCCCGGCGGCCTCGTCAAACGCTACGGCCAGAAGGACAAGCAGGTGGCGATGCAGCTCGCCCGCAACGTGGACGCCCTCACCAACCGGCTCCGCGCCGTGTGCGGCAGCGATCCCATCGAGGTGGACGCCCTGCTGTTCTGCCCCGACTACACCGTGCGCTCCCCCGGCACGGCCGGCATCGACCCGGCGCGCATCGTGGACGCCACCCGGCGCCCGTATCTGATCGAGGTGATCCGCGCCATCCTGCCCGCCAGCGGCCCGCGGCTCATCAACCGGGCCCGGGTCGAGCGCTTCCTGGGCGACGTGCTGGAGCTCGTGCCCGAGGTGCACGCCATCGTCGGCGAGGCCCAGGCCCTGTACACCCGGCTCGCCGGCGGGCTGGCCGACTGGGCCCGGCGGATCGACTTCGCGCCCTTCCGCCTGCGCGTGGTGGGCACCGCCGGATCGGGCAAGACCCAGCTGGCGATGGCCGCCTACCGCGACGCCCTGGCCGCCGGGAGGCAGCCGATGTACATCTGCTACAACCGCCCGCTGGCCGACCACATCGCGCTGATCGCCCCGCCCGGCGGCATCGTCGTCACCTACCACCAGCTCGCCGACCGCCTGCTGCGGGCCCGGGGCGAGGCGCCGGATTTCACCCGGCCCGACGCCTTCGCCCGCCTCGAAGCCGCCCTCGACAGCCTCCAGCCCGATGATGCCGACCAGGTGGACGAGCTCATCATCGACGAAGGCCAGGATTTCCAGGCCGGCTGGGCCCGCAACCTGCTGCGCTTCCTGCGCCCCGACGGCCGCGCCTGGTGGCTCGAAGACCCGCTGCAGAACCTCTACGCCCGCCCGCCGGTGGATCTGCCCGGCTGGGTCACGCTCCACGCCGACACCAACTACCGCAGCCCGCGGGACATCCTCACCAGCCTCAACCGGCTGCTCCCCGGGCGACCCGTGGAAGCCGGCAGCCCGGTGTCCGGCGCCGAGGTGGAGATCTTCAGCTACGCCGGCCCGGATGACCTCGCCGCCGCCTCGACCCGCGCCCTCACCCGCGCCGTCGGGCTCGGCTTCAAGCGGCCGCACATCGCCCTCGTCACCTACCGGGGCCGCGAGCACTCGCGCCTCACGCCCCTCACCCGGCTGGGCAGCTTCTCGCTCAAGGCGCCCACCGGCCGCTACGACCTGCTGGGCAACCCCATCCTCACCGAGGGCGACGTCCTCATCGACTCGGTGCACCGCTTCAAGGGCCGCGCCGCCCCCTGCGTGATCCTCACCGAGATCGACTTCACCCAGCTTGACGACGCCGCCATCCGGCGCCTCTTCGTGGGCGCCACCCGGGCCACCCTCAAGCTGATCCTGGTGGCCACCGAGCCCGCCGCCGCGGTGCTGCGCGAGCGCCTGCTGCCCGCGCCCTGACCTGTCCCCGGAGCCCCCGATGCCGCCCGAACCCACCCACTGCTTCACCTACGGCTCGCTGATGTGCGAGGACATCATGGGCGCCGTGTGCGCCGCCCGCGCGCCCTTCGTCGCCGCCACCCTCGACGGCTTCCGGCGCGGGCCGGTGATCGGGCAGGAATACCCGGGCATGCTGCCGGCGCCGGGCGGGCAGGTGGACGGCGTGCTCTACCTCGACCTGCCAGACGCCGCCTGGGCGCGCCTCGACGCCTTCGAGGGCGACGAATACACCCGCGAACAGGTAAGCGTGCGCACCGCCGACGGCCGCTCGCTCGCCGCCTGGGCCTACGTGTTCAAGCCCGAGCTGGCCTGCCGGCTCGGCCCCGGCGAGTGGGATTTCCAGCGCTTCCTCGCCACCGGCAAGGCCCGCTTCACCGCGCAATTCATGGGTTTCGACGCGGCCAAAGACTGATCCACCCAACGAAAAACGGCGACCCGCAGGCCGCCGTTTGGATGTGCTGCAGCAACCGCTCAGCGCCGGCGCACACCCAGCGCGCCCAGCCCCGCCGCCAGCAGCGCCAGGGTGCCCGGCTCCGGCACGGTGCCGCCGCCCGGATTGGTCGGATCGACCACTGGCGCAAACTCGCTGTTGAACACCCAGCGCCGGATATCGTGGTCGGCCGTCGCCGCGCCGGTGCCCGAGGTGAAACCCACGAAGGCGTTGGTCGTGCCGAGCACCGACACCAGATCGACGGTGTAGCTCATCAGCGCGGCGGCCGGGCGGGTGTCGTTGAGAGCCAGGCGCACCTCGAGGCTGTCGGTCACGCCGTTGTAGTCCACCCAGGCGTGGAAGATGCTGCCGCTGTCGAGCTGGGCCGGCAAGGTGTCGGCGCGCACCACCGAGCACACGCTGCCCGCCAGGTTGATGCCGGCGTGGTTGTCGTTGTTGCCGTCGCAGGGGCCGTTGTTCCAGTTGTCGAACTCGACGCCCACGCTGTTGGCGAGCCCGTCGTAGCCGATCCCGCCGCCACCACCGCCGGCCGTGTTGGCCACCGTCTGCACGGTGAACACGATGCCGTCGGCGCCGCCATTGCCCTGGTTGGTGAACTGGAACTCGAAGTAGCTCGAGAAGGACGCGTCCGAGGCCAGCGAGATGGCGTTGGTCAGGAAGGCGCTGCCGGACTGGCCGTAGTTGTTGGTGAGGCGCAGCACGCGCTCGTCGCCGACGTTGGGGCCCACCACGCCCACGCCGCCGGTGTCGATGGTCGCGGTGATGCCGTTCAGCGTGAAATCGGCCAGGCTGTTGAAGTTCTGCATATTGACCAGCAGCGCGTGGGCCGGCGCCGCAGCGAACATCGCGCCGGCCACGCCCATCGCGCCGGCAAGCTGCCGCAGACGCACGCCAGCGGATTTCGGAGATTCAGTTCTTTTCGACATGGAAACCCTCCCGATGCAGTCAGATGTGCTCGCACCAAGCTTCTGGCGCGCGATGTTCAACCTGACGCATAAGCCATGCCAAGAAACACAAGATGCCCCTGTCCTGCCGCGAGAATCTTGCTGCCCAAAATGACCAAGACGATTGCCCGATGCGGGTTCCGGCCAAAGACTCGGCCAGAATCCCATTTTGGGTATTTATAAAAATCAACGAATTGAAAAATTCGTCAGACGCCCGTTCTGGGCGACCTGTGCAGAAAGGTGAACGAAAAAATGCCGCCAGGTGTTAAAAATTCCGACACCTGACGGCACTTTCGATTGACGCCGGCAGCCCGGCGGGTGGTCAGATCACCGTTTCCTTGTCCTCGCCGCCCAGCACGTCCAACAGCGCGGGGATCAGGCGCGACAGCTCGCCGCTCATCAGGGCGAAATCGGCCTCCATCTGCATGTCGGCGGATTCGGCGTTTTTGTCGGCTTCTTCCTTGATGATGTCGAGGAAGGCGACCCGCTTGATCTCCATCTTCTCGGTGAGCACAAAGCTCACCCGGTCGTCGAAGGTGAGCGCGAGGCGCGTCGGCAGCTTGCCGGCGGCCAGGTGATCCTGCACGTCCTTGCCGTCCAGCGCGTGGCGCACGTAGCGCACCGCGGCCTTCTCGTCGGTGACGGCGCGCAGCTCGCAGTCCAGATCGATGGTGAAGTTGCCGCTGGCTTCGTTGGCAGCCAGCCAGCCGGTCATCACCGACACCGGCGACAGTTTGGTCTTGACCATCTTCACCGGCAGCTCGTCCAGGGTGTCGCGCAGGGCTTCGAGGACTTCCTCGGCGCGGGCCGGGCTGGAGGCGTCGATGATCAGCCAGCCGCCCACCGGGTCGATCCACGCAAACACGCGGCGGCGGCGGGTGAAGGCGCGGGGCAGCAGCTCCTGGAGCACCGCTTCCTTGATCTCCTTCATCTGCTTGCGGCCGGGCTTGTAGCCCTGCTGGGCCTCGATCATCTCGGCCTTGTCGGCGGCCACGTCATTGACGACGGACGAGGGCAGCAGCTTCTGCTCGACGGCCAGCGAGATCAGGAAATGGCCCTTCACCGGCAGCACGAAGCGGTCGTCCTTGGTGGGCGAACTCCAGCCGCGGCTCGCCATGTCCTGGCTGCCACAGGGCTGGAAGGGGCGGGCGGCGAGCTTTTCCTGCAGCGTGTCGGCGGTGAGCGCCCAGTTTTCGGGGAGACGGTAGATCTGGAGGTTGCGGAACCACATGGCGGGGTACATCCGTGCTGATGGAAAAGAGGCGGCATTGTAGCGAGTCGGCGGCCGGCGGTGAGGCTCGACTGCAGCCCCGGGGTTGACACTCTGAATTTCAGAGCAATAAACTCTGAACCACAGAGCAAACCCTCACGGAATATCCGACCATGGCCGACCCGATCACCCGCCAGCTCGACAGCATCCAGTCCATGCTCACCCGCGGCCAGCGCAACCTGCGCATGGAGCGCCACAGCCTGATCCTGTGGGGCCTGGCCGGCGCCGGGCTGTTCGCGGCCAGCGACCGGGTGTTCACCGCCGAGCAGATCCCCGACACCGCCAGCCGCGCGGTGGCCTGGCTGCTGCTGCTCGTCGCGGTGCTGGGCGGCACCGGCTTTGCCGACTGGCACCTGACCCGCCGCGTGAAGGCCGCGCGGGACGAGACCTGGTCGTTCATCCACCGCCAGGTGGTCAAGCTGCTGTGGCTCTTGATGGCCGTCGGCACGCTGTTCACCTTCGCCACCTTCTTCTACGGCGGCGCCTACATGCTGTGCACCGTGTGGCTGGTGATGATCGGGCTGGCGCTGTACGTGCATGGCCTGTTCTCGGAAGAGGTGCTCGAATGGACCGGCGGCATCATCATCGCCATCGGCGTGGCGGGCCTCGTCGCCCGGCTGCCCTTCGAGACGATGAAGTGGATCTCCGCCGCGGTGTTCGGCATCGGCCTGCCACTGCTGTCGCTGCTCCTCGACCACGGCCGCGCGCGGCCCTTTGCGGTGCGGCTCGGCCAGTCGGTCGGGTGGACGGTGGTGGTGCTGGCCGCGCCGCTGGCGGCCCATCGCCTCGCCGCCGCCAGCCTGCCGCCGGAGCTGCCGGTCACGCCCCTGGCCGACTACCGCGCCGGCGCCGCGCCGGCCGGCGAGAGCATCGTCCGCCTGCCCGCCGGCCAGCCGGTGCCGGTGAGGGTGGCGGTGTCCGGCGACCTGTTCCGCCCGGCGCCCGACGCCGTGCTGCCCCTCACCCTCGACCGGCCGGTGGACATCCTGCTGCGCGACGGCACGCCCACCGGCGACCTGCGCCTGCCCGGCGAGCCGTGGCAGCTCGCCCGGGAAACCCGCTGGATCTCCATCCCGTGGATCCGCGCTCGCCTCGACCCCACCGCCGGCCCGGTGGTGGAGTCGGCGCTGGTGGTGGATTTCCACGGCCATCCCCGCAACTGAAACCTTCCCTCACCCAGGAGCACCACGATGATCCTCCGCACCCTCAGCATCCTCGGCGCCTGCGCGCTGACCGCCTGCGCCGGCATTCCCCCCGGCGGCGACGAGATGGCCCGCCTGCCGGTCGTGCGCTTCGGCGACACGCCGCCCGCCGGCCAGCCCTTCATCCTGCTCTACCCGGCCGGCGCGCCGCTGCCGGTGGAGACGCGCATCCACGGCAGCCTGCTGCAGGAAGAAGCTCGCGGCCTGCTCACCGTACGCACCAAGCAGGATCTCTACACCTACAAGCACTGGGCCAGCCTCGACGGCAAGACCTGGAAAGCCGGCAACCAGCTGGTGGGAGGTCACTTCGAGATCGCCGTGCCCGGCGAGAAGGACGGGCGCAATCCCGGCTCGATGCGTGCAGAATTCAACCTGAAGTAGGCGACGCCTTCCGCCGGGCGGCAGACCAGCATCCGGCCCGCCCCCCGGCAACCAAGACCTGCAACACCGCAACCGACGCCCGCCACCCGGCGGGCCGCCCCATGGACCACCTCGACCCGCTCCTCCACCAGCCCCTGCGCACCCAGATCGCCGCCTTCCTGGCCGGCTGCGACGAAGCCAGCTTTTCCGAGCTCAAGCGCAACCTGCAGGTTTCCGACGGCAACCTCGAATCGCACCTCAAGAAGCTGATCGCCGCCGACTACGTGAGCCTGCGCCGCAGCGAAGGCCCCGGCCGCCCCCAGACCAGCTACAGCCTCACCCCCACCGGGATGGGCGCCCTGCAGCGCTACATCCAGACCCTGCAGAAACTGCTGCCGCTCGGCACGCAGCCCGCTGCCGACCTGCCGGGCGGCATGGTCGCCGGTTCGTGAGCCGCGCCGGCATCGCGCTACGCGTGGCCCTGCTGCCGGTGGTGATGCTGGTTGGCGTGGTTCTGTACGGCCAAGCGGTGATCGTGGCGACGAAGCTGATGCCGTTGCCGGAAGCCGGACCGCTGACCATCGCGGTGCGGGTCAGCCAAGAATTCCTCGCGGCCACGCTCAACGCGGCGGTGGCCTGCTACCCGCTCGCCCGCCTGTATGGCCGGGCGGCGACGGGCGTGGCGGCGCTGGTCGCGCTGCCGGTGGCCGCCGCCGCGCTTCAAGGCAGCGGCGCTGAGACCGACTCGATGGCCCTGCTGCTGCGCGGCTGGGCGCTGCTGTGCTTTGTGGTGCTGCTGATGGGCGGCACCTGGCTCGTCGCCCGGCGCCGGAAGGCGGGCTAGTCGGCGGGCGGCTCCGGCCAGACGTTCTCGGCCAGCACCGTCTCGATGGGCATGCGCTCGGCCCAGTGCTCCATCTCCAGCATCGGGCGCGGGTAGAACTGCTCCACGTGGCCGATGCACAGGATCGCCACCGGGCGGGCGCCTTCCGGCATGCCCAGCAGCGCGGCGAGCTCGAGCGGATCGAAGATCGACACCCAGCCCAGCCCGATGCCCTCGGCGCGGGCCGCCAGCCACATGTTCTGGATCGCACAGGCCACCGAGGCGAGGTCCATCTCGGGCAGCGTGCGGCGCCCGAAGACGTGCTTCTCGCGGCCATCGGCCAGGGCCACGACGATCACCTCGCCGGCCTCCAGCAGGCCCTCCACCTTCAGCCGCATGAAGTCGTCCTCGCGCTCGCCCAGGGCCTTGGCGGTGGCGCGGCGTTCCACCTCGACGAGCTCGTGCATCCGCTCGCGCAGGGTGCGGTCGGTGATGCGGATGAAGCGCCAGGGCTGCATGTAGCCCACGCTGGGAGCGTGGTGGGCAGCCCACAGCAGGCGCTTGAGCAGCGCCGGGTCGACCGGATCAGGGCGGAAGTGGCGCATGTCGCGCCGCTCGGCGATGGCCCGGTAGACGCCGGCGATCTCCGGCTCCGTGAAGCGATGGGATGGGGTGTCGGCCATGATGGAAGCGGTGTCTGGCGAAGGCGCCGAGTTTACTCGTCGAGCAGGAAGACGCGGACCTTCTTGCCCTTGATCTTGCCGTCGGCGAGGCGCTTCAGGGCCTGGCGGGCGATGCCGCGCTCGACCGCCACGTAGGTGGATTGGTCGTTCACGTTGATCTTGCCCACCTGGCTGGCGGTAAAGCCGGCCTCGCCGGTGAGGGCGCCGAGCACGTCACCGGGGCGGATCTTCTCCTTGCGCCCACCGAGGATCTGCAGCGTCACCATCGGCGGCTGGGGCACCGGCTGGTCTTCGGCGTGCAGGTCGGCGATGGATTCCCACACCGGCTCGAAGCCGTTGGTCCTGGCGATGTTGGCGACGCGGTTCTTCTCGCTGGGGCCGACGAGGCTGAGGGCCCAGCCGTCGCGGTCGGCGCGGCCGGTGCGGCCGATGCGATGCACGTGCACCTCCGGGTCGGGCGTCACGTCCACGTTGATGACGGCTTCCAGCCCGGCCACGTCGAGGCCGCGGGCGGCGACGTCGGTGGCCACCAGCACCGAGCAGCTGCGGTTGGCAAACTGCACCATCACCTGATCCCGGTCGCGCTGGTCGAGCTCGCCGTGGAGCGCCAGCACATGGAAGCCCTGGGCGTGGAGCACGTCGATGAGATCGCGGCACTGCTGCTTGGTGTTGCAGAAGGCTAGCGTGCTTTCGGGCCGGTAGTGGCGCAACAGCAGGCCCACCGCGGCGAGGCGCTGGTCCGGCGCCACCTCGAAGAAGCGCTGGCGGATCTTGTCGGCCTCGTGCTGTTCGGGCAGCGCGATCTCCTGGGGCTGGCGCATGAACTGGCGGGCCAGGCGCACCACGCCTTCCGGGTAGGTGGCCGAGAACAGCAGGGTCTGGCGGTGCTTGGGGCAGGCCTTGGCCACGTAGGCGATGTCGTCGAAGAAGCCCATGTCGAGCATCCGGTCGGCTTCGTCGAGCACCAGCGTGGCCAGCGCGTCGAGCTTGAGGCTGCCGCGGGAGATGTGGTCCATCAGCCGGCCAGGCGTGCCCACCACCACGTGGGCGCCGTGGGCGAGGCTGTCGGCCTGGGGGCGGATCGGCGAGCCGCCGCAGAGGGTGAGGATCTTGATGTTGTCTTCGGCGCGGGCGAGGCGGCGCAGCTCCTGCCCGACCTGCTCGGCCAGCTCGCGGGTGGGGCACAGCACCAGCGCCTGCACCGCGAAGCGGCGCGCGTCGAGGCGTTGCAGCAGCGGCAGGCCGAAGGCCGCGGTCTTGCCGCTGCCGGTCTTGGCCTGGGCGATCAGATCGTGCCCGGCCAGCGCCACGGGCAGGCTGGCGGCCTGGATCGGCGTCATCGTGTGGTAGCCGAGGCGGGCCAGGTTGGCCAGCACCGCGGGCGGCAGCCCGAGCGTGTCGAAGGGCGCGGCGGCGATGGCGGCGGGGGGCGGAACGAAGACGGGGTCGGAACCGGAAGCGTCGTCCGGCGGCGGGAGCGGCTTGGAAGTCATGCCGGATTATCCCGCAAAGCCGCCCCGCGCGCCCCGAAAACGGGCGGGGCGGGGTTGTCAGTAGCTGGAGCCCATGCCCAGCCGGGCGCGCTCGCGGGCCAGGCGCTGCTCCAGGCGGGCCTGTTCGCGGGCTTCCTCCTCGCGCTCGCGGGCTTCCTTCTGCTGGCGTTCCCACTCGGCCTTGCGACGGGCTTCTTCTTCGGCGCGCTGCACGCTGTTGGTGATCTGATCGGCGTACTGCTTGCGTTCGGCCAGCTCCATCTCGTGACGGCGCTCGGCCTCGCGGCGTTCGTATTCGGCGCGACGTTCGGCCTCGGCCTGCTGGTAGGCCTCGCGGCGACGGCGCTCCTCGGTGGCCTGGCGGGCGATCTCGTCGTCGGTGAGGTCGCCGTACATCTGACGCCGCTCGGCCGCCGCGGCCCGGGCCTGGGCGGCGTTCATGGCACCGTTGTCCACCTGGGACATCTGGCGGAAGGCGAAGACGGACATGAAGATCTGGATGCCCACCGCCACCGCCAGCAGCCCGCCGATCACCATGAGCATGGTGCGCAGGGGCGAGCGCGGCTTGAAGACACGGGGCGGCGGCAGATCAACAGGCAGCACGCCGGCGGGCGTTTCCAGGGCGGGCGGGCGCTCCGGCTGAGTGGGCACCAGGCTGGCGTCGTAGGCGGCGCGCCGGCCGGGGTCGGAGAGGATCCACCAGGCCTCCTTGACCACCTTGATCTGGTTGTCGGCATCCACCTGATCCATGCCGTGGGGGCCGGACTGGTAATGACGGGTCAGCCGGATGTGGGCGGCGTGGATGTCGGCCTCGGTCGCCGTCGGCGTCAGTCCGAGCAGATCGTAGAGAGTGGTCCTGGTCTTCATGGCGGGCGTGAAGGGGAAATACGCATTCCGGGCCGATTATAGCGACGCGATGCGCCGCGACTTTACGGTCGGACGAGATTTTCCTGTGCGCCGGGGCCCGCTGGATGCCGCCTCAGGGCCGCCGGAACTCGATGCGCCGGGCATCCTCCACGGCGCCGAGGTAGTACGCGCCATCGGGCGCCCGGAGGATGTACGCGCACCAGCTCTCGGGCTCGCGTCGCCAGTCGATCTGGACGCAGTAGCGGCCTTCGTCGCTCAGCCGCCAGGTGCCGCTGGCGGTGGCGCTGGACGAGCCCGTCGCGCTGCCGAACTTCCGGTTGTCGGACGAGGCCACGAACTTGCCGTCGGGGCCGTTGGTCCAGTGACGCACGCTGCCGGCGCGGGAGATGTGGGTGACTTCAGCGCCAGGCAGCAAGGCCGCCAGTTCGTCGCGGCCCAGGCGCTGGCCGGTGTCGTCGGCGATCAGCGGCGAGGCGGCCAGCATCAGGCCGGCCAGCAGCGCCGCACGCACGCATTGGCTGTTCATGATCCCTCCCTTTCGTGTCGTGCCCCACTTTCACTATAGAACGCGGGGCACGCGGGAGCGACGGGCTTACAGGTAGCCCAGGTGGCGCGGCAGCCACAGGGCGATGTCGGGCACGAAGGTGACCAGGAACATCGTGCCTGCCATCGCTGCGATCATCCACAGCACCCACGGCACGGTGGATTCCATCGTCACGTCGGCCATCCGGCAGGTGACCATCAGATTGACGCCCAGCGGCGGGTGGAACTGCCCGAGCGCCATGTTCATGGTGATGATGACCCCGAACCACACCAGATCCCAGCCAAAGTGGGTAGCGATGGGCACCAAGAGCGGCAGGAAGATGAAGTAGATCGAGATGGCGTCGAGGAACATCCCGGCGATCAGGAGCAGCAGCTGGATCGACAACAGCATCGGGATCTCCGACAGCCCGGTGCCGAGCAGCGCGGCGGCCAGGTGGTCGAAGGTGCCGAGGGTGTTGCTGCCCCACGCGAAGACGCTGGCCAACGCCACCACGGTGAGGATCACCGACGAGATCTCGGCGGACTCCACCAGCACGCCGTACACGTCCTTCCAGGTGAGCGAGCGGTAGATCACCATGCCCACCACCAGGCCATAGAACACCGCCACCACCGCCGCCTCGGTGGGCGTGAAGAAGCCGCTGCGCATGCCGCCCAGGATGATGACCGGCGCCGCGAGGCCCCAGCCGGCGTCCTTGAGGCTCTGCCAGAAGGGCGGGCGGGCTTCATCCACCTCGGCCTCGAAGCCGTGCTTCACCGACAGCCCCCAGGCCACCAGGATCAGCGTGAGGCCGGACAGGATGCCGGGGATCATCCCCGCCGCAAACAACGCGGGCACCGACGCCTGGGGCACCAGCAGGCTGTAGATCACGAAGGCGATCGACGGCGGGATCAGGATGTCCGTCGAGCCCGCCGCGGCGATCACCCCGGCGGTGAAGGAGCGCGGATAGCCGGCCTTGAGCATCGACGGGAGCATCACCGCGCCCACCGCCGCCGAATCCGCCGGGCCGGAGCCCGAGATGCCACCGAGGATCATCGCCACCAGGATCGCCACGATGGCGAGGCTGCCGCGCCGCTGGCCGACAAGCGCCGACGCGAAGCGCACGATGGTTGCCGCCACGCCGGCGCGCTCGAAGATAAGGCCGGCGATCACGAAGACCGGGATCGCCATCAGCGGATACTTGGCGATGCCGGTGTAAACATTGGTGGGCAGCGACAGCATGCCGAGGTCGGCGGCGGCCACCACCGCCACGCCGGCAAGGCCCATCGCCACCGCCAGCGGCACGCCGGCGAGCATCAGCCCCGCAAACAGCCCGAAGAGCAGCCAGTCCATCACGGCGCCCTCCGCAGCAGCAGCGCCACCAGGCGCAGCACGATCAGCACCGACAGCACCGGCAGCCACACGGTGTACCACCACTGGGGCACGCCCAGCGACGGCGAGGTGACCTCGAAGCTGTAGTCATCCCAGGCCATCAGCACGCCATACCAGGCGAGCAGCCCGAACATCACCAGCGAGCACAGCACGGCCAGCCGGTGGGCCAGCGGCTTGAACTTCGGCCAGCGATCCACGAAGAAGGTGATCGCGATGTGGTGGTTGCTGGCAAAGGCGTGGGACGCGCCCACCAGGGTCATCACCACCAGCAGCGCCACCGAGATTTCCTCGGTGAAGGCGAAGGAGATGTCGGTGAAGTAGCGCACCAGCACGTTGGCCATGGTGAGCAGGCACAGCACGCCCATCGAGGCGGCCATCAGAAAGCGCTCGACGGTGCCGAGGCTGAGTCTGCCGCCTGGGGCGGTCTTGTCGGATTGGGACATGAGGGAAGGAGGATGTCGTTGAAGGGAGGCGCGCGGCAGGCGCCGGTGCGTGGCCGCAGCCCGCGGGCGGCTGAAGCCGCCCCCACAGGGGGGCAGGAAGGTCGTTGTAGGGGCGACTTCAGTCGCCCCCCCGTGCGTTCCGCAATTGCATGTTCCGGGCTGGGCATCTGCGGGCGACTGAAGTCGCCCCTGCGGTCGCCCCTGAAGCGCATCTGTCGGGTTAGCCCTGCGGGCTGACCCGACCTACAGGGTCAGCCGGTTCAGCGCTTGGCGATGGCCGCTTCGGCCTTCTTCACCAGATCGGCACCGATCTGCCTGGACCACTTGTCGTACACCGGCCGGGTGGCCTGGACGAAGGCGGTGCGCTGCTCGGGCGTCAGGCGGGTGACGGTGACGCCGGCCGCCTCGATCTGCTTGAGCACCGCGTTGTCGGTGCCGGCGATGCCCTTGCGGGCCTTGTCGACGTTCTCGCGGCCGGCCTGCAGCGCGGCCTGCCTCACCGCCTCGCGGTCGGCCGGGGTCCAGCTGTTCCACACATTCTTGTTCACCACGAAGATCAGCGGATCGGCCACGTAGTGCCACAGGGTCAGGTGCTTCTGGCCGACGGTGGACAGCTTGGCGCCGACGAACACCGACAGCGGATTCTCCTGGCCATCCACCGCGCCCGAGGCCAGCGCCGGCTGGGCGTCGGCCCAGCTCATCTGGGTGGGGTTGGCGCCCAGCGCGGTGAAGGTCTCGTTGTAGAGCGGTGAGCCCACCACGCGGAACTTCATGCCCTTCAGATCGGCCGGGGTGGCCACCGGGCGCTTGGAGTTGGACAGCTCGCGGAAGCCGTTCTCGCCCCACGCCAGCGGGATCACGTCGCGCTTCTCGAGCACCGCGAACAGATCCTTGCCCACCTCGCCCTGGGTCAGCGCGTCCATCGCCTTGTAGTCGGGCATCAGGAAGGGCAGCGAGAAGAGGTTGAGCTCCTTGATCTGCGGCGACCAGTTGATGGTCGAGCCGATCGACATGTCGATCACGCCCTGGCGGATCGCGGTGAACTCGCGGGTCTGGTCGCCGCCCACCAGCGAGTTGCCCGAATACAGCTTGATGTGGATGCGGCCCTGGGTCTTCTCCTTCACCAGCTCGATCCAGCGCTCGCCCGCCTGGCCCCACGGAAACGCGGTGCCCAGCGTGGTGGACAGCCGGTACTCGGCGCGATAGGCCGGGGTCTGCGCCTGGGCCACCCCGCTCCCCAGCACACACAACGCACCGGCAGCGAGGGAAAGAACGGCAAGACGGCGACGGGCGGGGGTTGTGGGTTGCATCGATGCGCTCCTGGGAAGGGAAAGAGGCATCGATTATCGGAGCCGGCCCGATGCGGGGCAAGCCATGCAGCCGGCAAGCTCAGAAATCCAGCGTCGCAAAGCACCGCGCGGCGCCCATCGAATCGAAGCGCCGGCACGGCACCCGCCCGCGGCCAAACCGGTTGAACACCTCGATCAGCTTGTGGATCGCCGGGTGGTCGCCCACGAAGGCGATGCGGATCACCGCGTTGCGCTCCAGCGCCACCACCGCCCGCATCGCCATGAACTCGATGTCATCGTCCAGCACGTCGATGTCGATGGCGGCGCTGAAGTCGTGGATGGCATAGCGCAGGCGGTCGATCCGCTCGTCCCCCTGGATCCGCGCGGCGGACACATCCAGGTCTTCGACCGTCACCATCCCCGACAGGCGGCGAATGACGCCCGAGCCGTCCCACTCCACCTCAACCAAACCTGGCCCCTTCAGCGCTAACCCGATGACATGGGCGCGGAGTGTACTGAAGGCCCCTCCCCGAAACAACGACAAACGAATATCAGGAACCCCTGCAGGCGCCCCAATACACCCGAAACGGGTATCTAGACGGCCACAACCGTCCGCCGCGCCTCCGCCAGCACGTTTTTTCCGAGCAGCAGGCGCCGCATGCTCGCCGCCAGCCGCAAGCCCAGCACCTCGTCATCTGCCCACGCAAAGGCGTCGATCTCGGGCAGCCGGCGCCCCGTGCGCTCGTCATCGAAGAAGCTCGCGCACACGCACGCCTCCGGCCGCGTGGCCGCCGAATCGGTGCCCACCGCAAACAGATGCAGATCCTTGCCCCGGTAATAGGCATGGCGCCCCAGGTCCACCAGCAGCCCGGGCTCGAACGCCAGCCCGAACTCCTCCCGCGCCTCCCGCAGCGCACACGCGATGGGCGTCTCGCCCGGGTCGATCAGCCCCTTGGGCAGATCCCAATGGGTGCTGCCAGTGGAATGCCCGACCAGCAACTCACCCAGTTCGTTGATGACCAGCAGACCGCAGGAAAGAAGCGTGGAAGACATGGGCAGTGCATCGCAATGAAAACAGGCGCCCATTCTGGGGGATGACGGCGCGGGCGGGAACCGCCAGAGACAATCCTTGAAAACACGAGTCAAGCTGGGCGAGCGCCGCAGCAACCTCGTCACGACGAATCCTCAATTGACAGTCATGCAGGTTGCCGTCATACATGTCCCTTTTGGGAGGCGAGCATTGGGCGCATCGAACGATCTGTTCCTCAGCTACCGTTGGGCCGACACAGCCGCCGTGGCGCCGCTCGTCACGGCGCTGCGCGCACGGGGTGTGCGCGTGTGGCAGGACGCCCGCGAAGTGGACGACCTGGCAAGCATTCAGCAGGCGGTCAGCAACGGCCTTGCCGGCGCGCGGGCGCTGCTGGCGTGGTACTCGAGCCGCTACAACGAATCGCGCGCTTGCCAGTGGGAATTGACATCGGCCTACTGCGCCGCGCAGGCCGAAGGTGACCCGCGACGGCGCATCCTGGTCGTGAATCCCGAGCCCGGCAATGCGCATGTGCACCTGCCCGAGCTCTTCGACCAGCTTCACCTCAATGCCCAGCCTGCCTGCGACGATCCGCAAGTCGTCGATGCGCTGGCCGACCGCATCCATGCGGTATTGCGCGACACCGTTCCCGGTAGCCCGATTGGCGAACTGCGCGCCCTGACGCCACCGCGCTGGCTGCCGACGATGGGCACCGGCTCCACCCGCTTCGTCGGCCGCCAGCCCGAGATGTGGGCCTTGCACGGCAAGCTGCTGGCCAACCAGGCGGCCATGCTCACCGGCACGGGCGGCAAACCCGGCGTGACGCTGGTGCGAGGCGCCGGCGGCATCGGCAAGAGTCTGCTGGCCGAGGAATATGCGCTGCGCTTCGGCGCGGCCTATCCCGGTGGCGTGTTCTGGTTGCGCGCCTACGGCCACCCCGATGGCGGTACGGCCATCGAACCCGCGCAGCGCGCGGCCATGCGCAACGCCCAGCTTCTCGACCTGGCGGCGGGCCTGGGCATCGACATACGCGGCCTCGAGCCGCCACAGGTGCGTGCTGCCATGGCAGCCCACTTCAACCATGACGGCCAACCCTTCCTGTGGGTCGTGGACGACTTGCCGTCCGACCTGGGCACCGAAGGGCTGGGCGACTGGCTCGCGCCCCACCCCCTCGGCCGCACACTGTTCACCTCGCGCACCCGCCGCTTCACGCACGTACCGACGCTCGATCTGCCGCAACTCGACCCCGACGAAGCACGGAGTCTGCTCACGCGGCAATCAGCCTTGACGGCAGATGAAGCCGGGTTGGCCGACGAGATCTGCAAATTATTGGGCTTTCACGCACTGGCCGTGGATGTCACCGCCGCGCTGGTCGAACGCCGCGGCCTCGCGGGCACGCTGGAGGCCCTCGAGCGAGCCGACCAGGACGTGCTGGACTTGGCCGCGCAGTTCGAGGAAGCCCTGCCCAACGGCCACCAGCGCCATATCGCAGCGACCTTCCTCGCCAGCATCGGGCAACTCGACGAACACGCGCGCAAGCTGCTGCGCCTGGCGGCCGTGCTGGCGGCTGCGCCGATCCCGAGGCGACTGCTGGTGCGCTGTGTCGGCGCGGCAGCGCGTCTCGAAGATGACGACGCCCAGGACGACACCGACCTGGCCATCGATCGCCTGTTGTCCGCCAGCCTTGCCGACGATGCCGGCGGCGGGGCGATCAACGTCCATACGCTGGTGTCCCGCACGATGCGCTTCGCCGATGGATCACCCGAGGCCCTCGCGACGTGGCGGGAACACGCAGTGGGCGCACTGACGAAGGAAATGAAACAGGCCGCCGACATCCGCCGCCATGCCCATCTCGAGCCGTGGGTCGAACACGCGCGGGAGCTGAGCGGCGCGAACGGCGATCTCGCAACCGTCGAACTCCTGGGAAGGGTAGCCCGCTACGACTACGAGCGCGCTGCGTACGCCCTGGCCCGCAGGGGCTTTGAGCAGCAACGAGACGTTCGCAAGCGCCTGCTGGGCGACGAGCACCCGGACACCTTGACGTCAATGGGCAACTTGGCGACTACGCTCCGGGAACAGGGCGACCTGCCCGACGCGAGGCGGCTGGAAGAAGCGGCGCTGGAGCTCAGCAAGCGCGTGCTGGGCGAAGCGCACCCGGCCACCTTGAGGTCGATGAACAACCTGGCGGTGACGCTCAGGAACCAGGGCGACCTGCCCGGCGCGAGGCGGCTGCAAGAGGCGGTGCTGGCGCTCAGCAAGCACGTGCTGGGCGAGGCGCACCCGGACACCTTGACGTCGATGAGCAACCTGGCGATGACGCTCCGGGAGCAGGGCGACCTACCCGGCGCCAAGCGGCTGCAAGAGGCGGTGCTGGAGGTCAGGAAGCGCGTACTGGACGAGGCGCACCCGGACACC
>JAKLLO010000040.1 GCA_023150095.1 Zoogloea sp.
CTGGCGGGCCGGGATGCCCGAGCCCCTGGGCTGCGCGGCCTGACCGCAGCCCGGCATGGCCGGGCAAAAAAAAAGCCTTCGCGATATCGCGAAGGCCAGGGAAACCTCGACGCCAGCAGTGTGGGCCACCGGCATCCGAGGGAGGGAGAGGGAGGCGTGGCCGCGGGGGCGGCGGTCTCAGCGCGGTGCGATCTGCGCCGGTGGGTCGATCACCACCTCGTCGCAGTTGGGGCCCTCGCCGCTGCGGTCGATCACCAGGAAATCGCTGGTCTCGTCCAGCGCCAGTAGCGGGTGGTGCCACACACCGCGGGTGTAATTGACGCCCTGGTCGCCGCGGGCGACGAAGAGGCGCAGATCCGCCGCCGCCGGTGCCGGGCCGGCGGGGGCGACCACGACGAGATAATGCCGCCCTGACATCGGCACGAAGGCCTGGCTGCCCAGCGGGTGCCGCTCCATCATCCCGACGCGGAACGGCAGCGTGCGTGCAAGACCGCGGAAGATCGACACGATGGCCTTGCCGTCAGGGCCGGGATCAATGTCGGCGAGGTCGTGGTAGCGCTCGGTGTTGCCGCCGTTGATCGTGAAATGGCGTGCAGCGTCGCTGGCCTCGATGACGTCGCCGAAGGGGGCGAAGGCCTCGCGGGTCAGCACTTCCGGCACAAGGGTGACGGTATCCATCAGACTTCCTTCCGGGCCACCCTGCCCCACAGGCGCAGGCGCGACACGCCGCCGTCGGGGAAGATGTTGAAGCGCACGTGGGTGATCGGGCCGAGCCTGGCGATCTCTTCGGTGAAGGTATGCACGGCGTCCATCGACAGCTTCTGCTCGGGCAGCAGGGTCTGCCAGAACATGCTCTGGGTGGTGATCGAGCGGTCGGTACCGCCGGTGACGCAGGCGGCCTGGATCGAGCAGCGGTCGGGGTAGTTGCCCTTGAAGAAGGCGGTATCCACCTCGATCTTCTCGACGGTGCCCGGGGCGCCCAGCTCCAGCACGCACCAGTCGTTGCCGGGTTCGCGGCGGCGGCGGGTTTCCCAGCCGTCGCCCATGTTCATGCCGCGGCCCGGCAGCATCAGCGCCGATACCGTGGAACCGAAGCTCGCATCGTTCCACGACACCGCGCGGCCGCCGTTCTCCATCGCCACAAGGTCAACCAGCGCATCGCCGGCGAGGTTTTCCAGCGCGCCCACCGGGCGGCCATACACCCGCAGGCGGGCGATGCCGCCATCCGGGAAGATGTTCACCCGCAGGTGCGTCCAGGCATCGGTGCTCGCGCATTCGAGGATGTGGTGGCTGCTCGGGCCCAGCGGCGTGGCCGGGAGAATCTCCGTCCAGGCGGCGGTCTTGAGCGCGTCCACGTCATCATTGGCCGACACCGTGGCCTCGATGGAGACCGCCGGCGGGTAGTTGCCGGTGAAGTGGCTGGTGTCCACGTCGAAGCCGCGGATCACGCCCTTCACGCCGAGCTTCACCAGCGCCCAGTCGTGGCCGGCGACGCGCTTGCGGCGGGATTCCCAGCCATCCATCCACTTGCCGTTGGTGTCGAACTTGCCGGGCACGAACTGGGCCGGCTCGGGGTTGAGCATGCGCGAGACTTCGGCGAAGAAGTCGTCGGAGGCGTAAAGCGCCTTGGCGCCGAGGCGCGGGTTGGCGAGATCCACCGAACGCAGCGCCCAGTCGGGCAGGTCGGCGGGGGGCGCGAAAACGGGAGCGCCGGGAGTGTGGCTGGCCATGTTGAGGTCTCCTTGTTCTGTCAGGCTTGGGGGCTGTGGGGGTGGCGGGCGATCCAGTGGCGGGCGATATCCACCCGGCGGCACACCCACACGCGGTCGTGTTGTTCGATGTAGTCGAGGAAGCGCTGCAGCGCCCGGAAGCGGCCGGGGCGGCCGAGCAGGCGGCAGTGCATGCCGATGCTGAGCATCGCCGGGCGTTCATCGCCCTCGGCGTAGAGCACGTCGAAGGCGTCCTTCAGGTACTGGAAGAACGGGTCGCCGTGGGAGAAGCCCTGGGGCAGCGAGAAGCGCATGTCGTTGGTGTCGAGCGTGTAGGGCACGACGAGGTGCGGCGCGCGGCTGCCGTCGGTCTTGGTCACTTCCGTCCAGAACGGCAGGTCGTCGCCGTAGTAGTCGGAGTCGTACAGGAAGCCGCCGTCGTCGGCCACCAGGCGCCGGGTGTTGGGCGAGTCGCGGCCGGTGTACCAGCCGAGCGGACGCTCGCCGGTGAGGCGCTGGATGAGGTCCATGCCGATGCGCATGTGCTCGCGCTCGGTCGCCTCGTCCACGTTCTGGTAGTGGATCCAGCGCCAGCCGTGGCAGGCGATCTCGTGACCCAGCTCCTTGAAGGCGGCGGTAACGTCCGGGTGGCGCTCGAGGGCCATCGCGACGCCGAAGATCGTCATCGGCAGGCCACGGCGCTCGAACTCGCGCAGGATGCGCCACACGCCGACCCGCGAGCCGTATTCGTAGACGCTCTCCATAGACAGGTGGCGATCCGGGTAGCTGGCCGGGTTGAAGAGCTCCGACAGGAACTGCTCGCTGCCGGCGTCGCCGTGGAGCACGCAGTTCTCGCCGCCCTCTTCGTAGTTGAGGACGAACTGCACCGCCACCCGGGCGCCGCCGGGCCAGTCGGCAAAGGGCGGGTTGCGACCGTAGCCGACGAGGTCGCGGGGGTAAGCGGCGTTCATCGCGCGGCTCCGGCGAGGGCGTCGAGGCGGAAGCGGGCGATGCGGCCGATCTGCGCGAGGCAGGTGCGGAACTCGGTGTCGCGGTCGTTGGCGAGACGGGCCTCGATGGCGTCGAGGATCTGGTAGCGCGAGAGGCCTTTCACCGCGATCACGAACGGGAAGCCGAAGCGCTCCCGGTAGGCGGCGTTGAGGCTGCGCAGACGGGCGAGCTCGTCGGCGGAGCACTGGTCGAGCCCCGCGCCGCGCTGCTCGCCGGTCGAGGCGGCGGTGAGGGTGCCGGCGGCGGCTTCCTTGCCGGCCAGCTCCGGGTGGGCGCAGATCAGGCCGAGCTTCTCGGCATCGCCTGCGCCGTCGAGGACGGCGAGCATGGCCGCGTGCAGGGCGTCGATGCTGGCGAAGGGGCGCGCGGCCCAGGCCCGCTCGGGAATCCACGGGGAGTGCTCGAAGATGTCGGCGAGGCGGGCGACGAACTCGGCCTGGGGCAGCGCCGACAGGGCGTCGATGTCGTTGGAGGGGTTGAGCGTCGAATTCATGGGTGCGGGTCCTTGTTCAGTCGGATTGCCGGGCGCCCTGGGCGACCCAGCCGACGATCAGGCGGCGTTCCTCGTCGGTGATGCCGGTGAGGTTGCCGAGGGGCATGTAGCCGTTGCCGACGGTCTCGCCGATCTTGGCGGCGTGGGCGCGGATGCCATCCGGGCTCTGCAGGACCACGCCCTTGGGCGGCTGCGCAAAACCCGGCTGGGTGGGCTGGGCCGCGTGGCAGGCGACGCAGCGGGCCTCGATGATCGGCTTGACCTGAGCGAAGGCGATCGGGGCCGGGCCGGCATCCACCGCCTTGGGCGCCATCAGCACGATCAGCGTGGCGATCAGCGCAGCGCCCGCGGCGGGCAGCCACCACTTCACCTGGCCCCGGTGGCGCAGCACGAAGAACTGACGGATCAGCACGCCAGCCAGCATCATCACCACCAGCACCAGCCAGCCGTTGGGGTGCGAGTAGGTCATCGGGTAGTGGTTACTGATCATGATGAACAGCACCGGCAGCGTGAAATAGGTGTTGTGCACCGAGCGCTGCTTGCCGATCTGGCCCGGGCGCGAGTCCACCGGCTCGCCGGCGCGGATCTGGGCGACCATGCGCTTCTGGCCGGGGATGATGTGGAAGAACACATTGGCCACCATCATCGTGCCGAGCATCGCCCCCACATGCAGGTAGGCGCCGCGGGCCGAGAAGACCTGATGCAGCAGCCAGTCGGCCAGCACCACGAACACAAACACGATGATCGCCAGAACCCCGTCACGACCGAACAGCGCCTTGCACAGGGTGTCGTAGAACAGCCAGCCGGCAGCCAGGAAGGCCACCGAGATGCCCACCGCGGCACCCTGGCTCAGGGTCATCACCCGCGGGTCGATGAGGTAGGTGCTGGCGCCGATCCAGTACATCACCGCCAGCAGGCTCATGCCCGACAGCCAGGTGGTGTAGGCCTCCCACTTGGACCAGTGGAGGTCCTCGGTGAGCGGTTCGCCCTTCGGGCCGGTGAGGAACTTCTGGCTGCAGTAGAAGCCGCCGCCATGCACGGCCCACAGTTCGCCGAACACGCCGCGCTCGCCGTCGGCGGCCTTCTTGGGCGGCCGCAGGGAGTTGTCGAGCATGACGAAATAGAAAGAAGCACCGATCCACGCGATGCCCGTGATCAGATGGAGCCAGCGCAGCAGCAGGTTGGCCCAGTCGAGCAGGTAGGTTTCCATGATGTGTCGTCTTTGCGCGCGGGTCGGGGATCAGCTGCCGCGGTAGGTGGAATAGCTCCACGGGGAGACCAGCAGCGGCACGTGGTAGTGGGCGTCCACATCGGCGATGCCGAAACGCAGCACCACTTCATCGACGAAGGGCGGTTCAGGCAGCGTCACCCCTGCGGCGCGGAAGTAGTCGCCGGCGGTGAAGACAAGCTCGTACTGACCGCGCTCGAGGGCCTCGCCCTGCAGCAGCGGCGCATCACAACGGCCGTCGGCGTTGGTGACGGTGCGGCACAGTTCGCGGCGACCGCCGTCGAGCCGGTACAGCGTGACGGCAATGCCCTTGCCCGGACAGCCGTGTGCCGTATCGAGCACGTGAGTGGTGAGTCGTCCCATGGGTTAGCTCCTGGTGTCTTGTTGTGGGGTGATACGAGTTTAGGACGCCGGCAGCTTAACGAAGACGATATAACCTAATATCGTGTATATACTTTTGAATATATTCTCTCCGACTCTACCGGCAGGCTCCCATGAACATACGGCGCAGCGACGACCAACTCGACACCTACCTGCTTCGGATGCTGTGCCTGCTCGTCACCGAACGCAGCGTGTCACGCACGGCCCTCAAGCTCAACCAGTCCCAGCCGGCGGTGAGCCTGGCGCTCAAGCGGCTGCGCCAGATCCTCGGTGATCCGCTGCTGGTGCGCGAGAAAAGTGGCATGGTGCCCACCGAGCGGGCGCTGGCGCTGGTCTCCCACGCCAAGGGCGCCCTGGCCGAGATCGACCGCATGACCCTGTCGCCGGAATCCTTCGATCCGGCCACCAGCCGCTACGAGTTCCGCCTCGGCGCGCCCGACTACCTGGCGCCGCTGTTCATCGCCAGCGTCGTCGAGCGCATCCGCCGCGAAGCGCCGGGCATCCGCCTGAGCCTGCAGTCCCTGGGGCCGAACTTCGACTTCGAGCGCTCCCTGGCCGAGGGCGAGCTCGACGTGGTGATCGGCAACTGGCCCGAGCCGCCGGACCGCATGCACCTGTCGATCCTGCTGGAAGATTCGGTGGTGTGCCTGGTGGCGGCCAGCCACCCCCTCGCCCGGAAGGGCACGATGACGGTGGATGACTACCAGCGCGCCGCCCACATCGTGCCGATGCCCTACTCGATCAGCCAGCGCGGCACCGTGGATACCGTCCTCGCCAGCCACCGCATCAGCCGCGACGACCGGGTGATCGCCCAGTCCTTCGCGATGGCGCCCTACCTGCTGGTCCATAGCGACCTGGTGTTCACCACCACCCGGCACTTCGCGCGCTTCTACACCGACCTGCTGCCGCTGACGATCCTCGAGTCCCCGATCGCCTTTCCGCCGATGCGCTTCTACCTGCTGTGGCACGAGCGCAACCACCTGAGCCACGCCCACCGCTGGATCCGCCGCCTGCTGAACGAATGTGGCAGCGCGCTGAAAGCCGAGCCGGCCCCGGGACTCCGCGATATACCGCCGCGCAAATAATGCGTATCACGCCCGCCGGGTGTCGGGCGCCGGGTGTTCCTCCTAGACTTTTCGGGCCAACCCATCACCCCGAAGGAGAACCCCGTGGCCTATGAAATCAAATCGATACTCTACGCGTCGGATCTTACGCCCCGCTCCCCCGCCGTATTCCGCCACGCCGTCGGGCTGGCGCGCAAGTTCGACGCCAAGCTCCATGCGATGACCGTCACCCTGCCGGCCACCGGCCTGCCGTACATGGAATTCATTTCCGAAGACAAGTTCGAGCAGATCAGCAACGCCGGCCGCAAGAAGGAAGAAGACCTGCTGCGCCAGCGCATCCAGGTCTTTTCTGAAGCCCACCCCGAAATGGAAACCGAACAGGCCCTGGCGAGCATCCGGGTCGTCGTCGGCGACCCCGCGCGCAGCATCCTCGACATGGCCAAGCACGTGCTGGCCGACATGATCGTGATGGGCTCCCGCGGTCACAGCGCCATCGGCGAGATCATCCTCGGCTCGGTCGCCCACAAGGTCACGATGAAGGCCGACGTGCCGGTGATCCTCGTGCCGATCGATCGCTGACGGCCCTGCCCCCCGCGTGTCACGACGGTCAGCCACGCCCAGCCGTTCATGACGAAGCATTTTCTGCCTGAGAACCGATCTGAAATGTCGCCGTCAGCGGATCCCCGTCGGCGGTGGAAGGGTCGGCGCACCAGAAAGCCGTCGTGTCGCGCATGGAGAGGAAATATCTCCGGAGGCTCATCCAGCGCTAGAGTCTGTGGACATTTACCCCCTGCGCTTGCTCAAGGGGCTGTTCACAAAGGCTGATTTCTGTTTACATCCTGTCTTTTGGGTCACGACAGGCATGTCACGGATGTGGTTGCGGGATGCTCAATGGGCACGGATCGAAGGGATGCTCCCGGGTAAGGTGGGAGACCGGGGCCGCAGTGCTGAGGATAACCGTCGTTTCGTCGAGGCCGTCCTGTGGATTGCCCGGACGGGGAGTCCATGGCGGGATCTGCCCGAGGAGTTCGGTCTGTGGAACACGGTATTCCGACGTTTTGCGCGCTGGTCTGACGCGGGCGTGTGGGCTCAGATGTTCGCGACACTGGCCCAGGATGCAGATTTCGAGGAGGTCTTCCTGGACACGACCATCGTTCGCGCCCATCAACATGCCGCAGGCGCACCCAAAAAAAGGGGAGCAGGCGCTCGGGCGCTCACGCGGGGGGCTGAGCACCAAGATCCACGCGCAGGTCGAGGGGCTTGGGCATCTGGCCCGCTTTGAACTGACACCGGGACAAGCCGGCGACGTCAAACGGGCTGCAGATCTGCTCGAGGGGCTGCCGGTGCAGACCGTCATGGCCGACACGGCTTACGATGCCGCCCATCTGATCGACCCCTTGCACGAACGCGGCGTGACCACTGTCATTCCCTCTCACCCCACACGCAAGCATCCGAGGCCTCTCGACAAGCACCTTTACCGCAGCCGCAATCTGGTCGAACGCTGGTTTTGCCGCGTCAAACATTTTCGGCGCATCGCAACCCGCTACGACAAGCTCGCATCCCGCTTTGCGTCGTTCATCTGTCTGTGCGCCGCTGTCATTTGGGTTGCGTGAATGTCCACGCACCCTAGCCGACACATCCTGCGCGCCTGGACATCGCACGATCCGCTCGACCCGACTTGCCGATGGACGTCCTGGCCCACGGGGCACGTCAGGACCTTCGGCGTCTGCCGCCCATTTTTATAAGTCCTTTATCCGGCCGCATCCCCTTTTTCGAATCTTTTGATACTGCCTTCCCTAGCATGAAGGTACCGAAAAGTTCGATCCGAAAGGGGAAATCATGGATCTCGTTTACCTCGCCCTCACCGGCGCCTTCCTGGCGTTGATGATTGGCTTCGCGGTCGGTTGCGACCGCCTGGGGGGCCGCAAATGAGCTGGCCCTATGTTGTCGGCGCCATCGCCGCTGTCGCGCTGCTGATCTATCTCGTCGCGGCACTGCTCAAACCGGAGGATTTTTCATGACCTCCCATGCCTGGCTTCTTCTGGGCGCCTTCCTGACCGTACTGCTGCTGTCAGCCAGACCTCTCGGTCAGTACATTGCCCACGTGATGGAGGGGCGGTTCCGTTCAGGCCGCCCTGTCGAGAACTTCCTGTATCGCCTGTGCGGCGTAAAGGCCGACGAGGAAATGAACGGGCTGCGCTACGCGTTGGCGCTCATCCTGTTCAATGGACTCGGCATCCTGGCCGTGTACGCGCTCCAGCGCCTGCAGGCCGTGTTGCCGCTCAATCCGCAGCAGATGGCCGCCGTCACGCCGGATTCTGCCTTCAATACCGCCATCAGTTTTGTGACCAACACGAACTGGCAGGGTTATGGCGGGGAATCGACCATGGGCTATCTGGTCCAGATGCTCGGCCTGACGGTGCAGAACTTCCTCTCCGCGGCGACCGGCATCGTCGTAGTGATCGCCTTGATCCGCGGCATCGCCCGGCACAGCACCGCCACCATCGGCAACGCCTGGGTGGATCTGACCCGCGCCACCCTGTACCTGCTCCTGCCGCTTTCCGTGGTGATGGCGGTATTCCTGGTTGGCCAGGGGGTGATCCAGAACCTCGACGCCTATCGCGACGTGGCGACGCTGGAAGTCACCCACTACGACGCGCCGAAGCTGGATGCGGCCGGGCTGCCGCTGAAAGACGCCAACGGCGCGCCGATCACCGAACCTGCCGAAACGAATACCCAGACCCTGGCCATGGGGCCGGTGGCTTCCCAGGAAGCCATCAAGATGCTGGGTACCAACGGCGGCGGCTTCTTCAACACCAACTCGGCCCATCCGTACGAAAACCCGACGCCGCTCTCCAATTTCTTCCAGATGCTGGCGATTTTCCTGATCCCGGCCGCCTTGTGCGTGACCTTCGGGCGGATGGTGGGCGACGAGCGCCAGGGATGGGCCGTGCTTGCCGCGATGACGCTGATGTTCGTGGCAATGGCCTGGGCCGCGATGGCCTTCGAGCAGCAGGGCAATCCGGGGCTGGCTGCGCTGGGCGCGGATCAAGGTGTGAACGCCTCGCAGCCGGGCGGGAACATGGAAGGCAAGGAGACCCGTTTCGGCATCGCGGATTCGGCACTCTTCGCAACCGTCACCACCGCCGCATCCTGCGGCGCGGTCAATGCCATGCACGACTCCTTCACGCCCCTCGGCGGGCTGATTCCGCTGGCCAACATGCAGCTTGGCGAGGTGGTCTTCGGCGGGGTCGGCACGGGCCTGTACGGCATGCTGGTGTTTGCAATCCTGGCCGTCTTCATTGCGGGCCTGATGATCGGCCGCACCCCGGAATATCTGGGCAAGAAGATCGAGGCCTACGAGATGAAGATGAGCTCCATCGCCATCCTCGTCACCCCGCTGCTGGTCCTCCTTGGCACCGCCATCGCCGTGATGACCGATGCCGGCCGGGCCGGCATCGCCAACCCCGGTGCCCACGGCTTCTCGGAAATCCTCTACGCCCTGACTTCCGCCGCCAACAACAACGGCAGCGCCTTTGCCGGCCTGTCCGCCAACACGCCCTTTTACAACGTGCTGCTGGCCGTGGCGATGTGGTTCGGCCGCTTCGGCGTGATCGTGCCGGTGCTGGCGATGGCCGGGTCCCTCGCGGCCAAGAAGCGGATACCGGCGAGCGCCGGCAGCATGCCGACCCACGGCCCGCTGTTCGTCACCCTGCTGATCGGCACCGTGTTGCTGGTGGGGCTGCTCAACTATGTGCCTGCGCTGGCCCTGGGGCCGGTCATCGAGCATCTGCTGTTGTGGATGGCGGCTTGAGGAGAAAGACATGACCAAGAAGACTTTTACCCTGTTCGATCCCGCGCTGGCCGTTCCAGCCATGCGTGAGGCCGTGCGCAAACTCAGCCCGGCCGTGCAATGGCGCAACCCGGTGATGTTCGTGGTGTACGTCGGCAGCATCCTGACCACCCTGCTGGCAATCCAGGCGCTGGGCGGCGAAGGTGAAGCCCCGGCCGGTTTCATCATCGCCATCTCCGTGTGGCTCTGGTTCACGGTGCTCTTTGCCAATTTTGCGGAAGCCCTGGCGGAAGGCCGCAGCAAGGCCCAGGCGGCATCCTTGCGCGGGCTCAAGCGGGAAACCTGGGCCAAGAAGCTGCTGGAGCCCCGTTACGGCGGCAAGTGGCAGCTGGTTCAGGGCAATGACCTGCGCAAAGGGGATGTGGTGGTGGTCGAGGCCGGCGATATCGGCCAGTCGGTGATCCCTGCGGACGGCGAAGTGATCGAAGGTGTGGCGTCGGTGGATGAGTCTGCCATCACGGGCGAGTCCGCTCCGGTGATCCGCGAGTCGGGCGGCGACTTCTCGGCCGTCACCGGCGGTACCCGCGTGCTGTCGGACTGGATCGTGATCCGCGTCACCGCCAACCCGGGCGAAACCTTCGTCGACCGGATGATCGCGATGGTTGAAAACGCCAAGCGCCAGAAAACCCCCAACGAGATCGCGCTGACCATCCTGCTGGTCGCGCTGACCATCGTGTTCCTCGGCGTCACCGTCACGCTGCTGCCGTTCTCGCAGTTCAGCGTCGACGTGTCCGGCGCCGGCAGGCCGGTGGGCATGACCGTGCTGGTGGCCCTGCTGGTGTGCCTGATTCCCACCACCATCGCGGGCCTGCTGTCGGCCATCGGCGTGGCCGGCATGAGCCGGATGATGCAGGCCAACGTGATCGCCACCTCGGGCCGCGCCGTGGAGGCCGCGGGTGACGTGGATGTGCTGCTGATGGACAAGACCGGAACCATCACCCTGGGCAATCGCCAGGCATCCGCGTTCCTGCCGGCGGACGGGGTCAGCGAATCCGAGCTGGCCAACAGCGCCCAGCTCGCCTCCCTTGCCGACGAAACCCCGGAGGGGCGCAGCATCGTCGTTCTCGCCAAGCAGAAGTACGACCTGCGCGAACGCGACATCCACGCGCTGGCCGCCCATTTCGTGCATTTCTCGGCCCAGACCCGCATGAGCGGTGTCGACCTGGGCGACAAGCAGATCCGCAAAGGCGCCGCGGATGCGATTCGACGCCACGTGGAAAGCCTGGGCGGGAGCTTCCCGGCGTCAGTCAGCGCCCGGGTGGATGAGGTTGCCCGCCGCGGCAGCACGCCGCTGGTCGTCTCGGAAGGCAAGCGCGTGCTCGGGGTGATCGAGCTCAAGGACATCGTCAAGGGCGGCATCAAGGAACGCTTTGTCGAACTGCGTCGGATGGGCATCAAGACCGTGATGGTCACGGGTGACAACCGCGTCACCGCCGCCGCGATCGCCGCCGAAGCCGGCGTGGACGACTTCCTGTCGGAAGCCACCCCCGAAGCCAAGCTCGCCCTGATCCGCCAATATCAGGCCGAAGGACGCCTCGTGGCGATGACCGGCGACGGCACCAACGATGCACCGGCGCTGGCCCAGGCCGACGTGGCGGTCGCGATGAACACCGGCACCCAGGCCGCCAAGGAGGCCGGCAACATGGTGGATCTGGACTCCAACCCCACCAAGCTCATCGAGGTGGTGGAGACCGGCAAGCAGATGCTGATGACGCGCGGCTCGCTGACCACCTTCAGCATCGCCAACGACATCGCCAAGTACTTCGCCATCATTCCCGCGGCCTTCGTCGGCACCTACCCGCAGCTTGCCGCCCTCAACGTGATGGGGCTCAGCAATCCGGCGTCGGCCATCCTCTCGGCCGTGATCTTCAACGCGCTGATCATCGTGTTCCTGATCCCGCTGGCGCTCAAGGGCGTGCCCTATCGCCCCCTCGGCGCGGCCACGCTGCTACGCCGCAACATGGCCATCTACGGGCTGGGCGGCATCCTGGTGCCCTTCGTGGGGATCAAGCTGATCGACCTTTGCCTTGCCGCCACCGGCCTGGCCTGAAACTGGAGACACAACCATGAAAAACCTCTTGCGCCCCGCTCTCAGCGTCTTCGTGGTGCTTAGCGCCGTCACCGGCCTTGCCTACCCGCTCGCCGTCACCGGCATCGCCGGCGTGGCTTTTCCCGAACAGGCAGCCGGCAGCTTGATCCTGAAGGACGGACAGCCCGTGGGATCCAGCCTGATCGGGCAGAACTTCAGCGACCCGAAGCACTTCTGGGGCCGCCCGTCCGCCACCGCTCCGCAGCCCTATAACGCGACAGCGTCATCCGGCTCCAACCAGGGGCCGCTTAACCCGGCGCTCATCGACGCGGTGAAGGCGCGTATCGAAGCCCTGCGTGCCGCCGATCCGGGCAATACGACACCCGTGCCCGCAGATCTGGTGACGGCATCGGCGAGCGGGCTCGACCCGCACATCAGCCCGGCCGCCGCCGCGTGGCAGGTCGGACGGGTGGCGCGAGCACGCGGTCTGCCGGCGGCCACGGTTGGCGCGCTGGTCGACGCGCACACGGACGGCCGCCAATGGGGCTTGCTCGGCGAACCCCGGGTCAATGTCCTCAAGCTCAACCTGGCGCTGGATGCGCTGAAAAACTGAATCTGGAGCCACGAAAACCAATGTCGAATACGATCCAACGCCTCACCGTGCTGGCCCTGACGGCCACCGCCTTCCACGCCCCGGCCCATGCGCAGCAGGACGCGGAAGTTTCCGCCGCCCAGCCCTCGCTGACGGCCAATGTGGGTCTCTTCAGCAGCTACCGCTTCCGGGGGCTTGACCAGACCTTCGGCAAGCCGGCCATCCAGGGCGGTTTCGATTACGCCCATGCTTCCGGGCTGTATGCAGGCAACTGGAACTCCAATGTCAGCAGTGGCGCCGGCTACCCCGAGGGAAGCCTGGAAATGGATTTTTACGGCGGTTACAAGACTTCGGTCGGCGATGTCGGCCTCGACATGGGGCTGCTGTATTACTACTACCCGGGCACACGCCTGGACAATGCCTTCGCGGGCGTGAATCGCCGCCACCCGGGCGCAAGCGCAAGCGGAGGCGTCACCAACGGCGAGCTCTACATCGCAGGAAGCTGGCGTTTCCTCACCCTGAAGTACTCGCACGCCGTCACGGACTACTTCTCGATGCCCGGCACCCGGGGAACGGGTTATGTGGATCTGTCGGCCGCCCACGACTTCGGCAACGGCTACGTGCTCGGCGCCCACGTCGGCCGGCTGCTGCTGCGCGACTTCTCCTACCTCAATGCCGACGGCTCGACCTATGACGGTCGCTACACCGACTGGCGCATCGGCGTCACCCGGGACATGTCCGGCTGGATCGTTGGCCTTGCCTACGTGGGCACCAACGCACAGGGGCGCTGCGGCAACGGCGAGTTCTACTGCTTCAGCAGCAGCATGCAGCGCGACGGAACCGGAAGTGGTTCGCAGAGCCGCGATGCCGGCCGGGGCGTGGCCGTCGTGTCGGTCAGCCGAAGCTTCTGACGCACACTCGGGAGGATACGAACATGATTTCGATAGCCGACATCCTGCTTCCCGAAGACATCCTGCTCGACCTGGATGTCAGCGGCGCCGCGGCGCTCTTCGATCAGGTTGGTCAGGTCATGCAACGATGGCATGGACTACCCCGTGCGGTGGTCGCCGACGCGCTCGCGCAGCGGGAAGCCTTTGGCTCCACGGCCCTGGGCCAGGGGGTCGCGATTCCCCACGGGCGCGTCAAGGGCCTGCAACTGACCCACGCCGCCTATGTGAGACCACGCCGTCCGATGCCTTTCCAGGCGCCCGACGACAAGCCCGTCTCGGACTTCATCGTGCTGCTGGTTCCCGAACGTGCGACGAACTCCCACCTGGGGATTCTCGCCGGGGTTTGCGGCTTGTTCACCGACCCACACTTTCGCGAAGCCTTGCACGCCTGCGATGACCCTTACGCGATTCAGGCGCTTTTCCGCACCCGGCTGGCCGCCGCGGCGTAAAGGGATCGCATGATGAGTACGGCACTTGCGCCCAACGCGCTCGGAAAGGAACAGGCCCAGGTTCTTGCCGAAGCCCTTCCCTACATCCACGCCTTCCATGGAAAGACCTTCGTCATCGACTACGAGCGGAGCAACGTCGGACATCCCGTGGCCTGGAACAGCCTGGGGCGTGACCTCGCCCTGCTCAGTCTCGTCGGGCTCCGACTGGTCGTCATCCATCGCGGCAACGTTCTCAACGCGGAGCTGGTCAGCCTGATCAACCGTCACGGCGGCCGGGCGGCCGGCCTGACCGGTGTGGATGGGCGCTTCCTGCAACTACGGACGGCACCCATGGAGGCGCAATGCAACGGCGGTCTCGAGATCGGCGTGATCGACACGACCCTGCTGCAGATGCACTTCGCGAAAGGCTTCCTGCCGGTCATTCGCCCGCTGGCTTCGGCCCCGGACGGCCAGGTGCATCCTGCCGATGGCGCGCAGGTGGCCGCGGCCCTCGCGGCACACCTGCGGGCGTCCAAGCTGATCGTCATGCGGGATGCGGCCGGCCTGACCGACGCCAACGGGCAGATCGTCCATCGCCTATCGGCTACCGAGGCGGAAAAACTCGGCGCAGAGGGCCGCAACGCGAATCTGGTGCGCGCCTTGCGCGCGGGTGTCGGCGCCGTGCATGTGGTCGACGCGCGGCGTCCCGATGTCCTGCTGCTTGAGATCCTGACCCGCGAAAGCCGCGGCACCTTGGTCTTACCGGATGGATTGGCCGGCGTGGTTGCCAAGAGTGCGCGATACCTGTCAACGGATGAATGAGGAGATGACCGTGATCCCGGATGAACTATGTGTTGGAATCATTGCAAGCGAGAACGCCTGCGAAGTGGCCGAGCTGGACGCATCCAGCGTGCCCGAACCTGTCGAGTTTCCGACTTCGCCACTCGGGCGCGCGGCCTTGCGGGTCTATCTGGCCGGCCAGGGGCGCCCCCTGCGCCTCGCGGTTTCTGGTGATGCCGCCATGGGCATGGCCTTTGCCGTCGGCCCCACCGCAAACTGCAACACCTACATCGTGGCTCCGGGCGTGGCGGATCATCCTGTCGCCCTGGCGCGCTATGCCGCCCGGGCCGTGTGACCGATGCCGGTGCATGTATGTCCGGTGTGCAAGACGCCGCATGACGTCCCGGCCGGACTTCACCGGCTCGCGGCCGGTCGGGCGCTGACGTGCTCGCCCAAATGCAAGCTTGCGCTCGGCGCGCTTGTTCGGCAGCGCGTGCTTGCCGAGATGGCCGAAGCGGCAGAACGCCGGCACGCTGACGGAGACGGATGATCCATGTCCCACGACAACACCGACCTTGTGGCGCTCGGTTGCTTCCTGCCCCGCGCGCCGACGGGCTTGGGGTGGCGAGCCTTGCAGGCCGAGACGGATTGCGCAGTGCTGCGCGAAACCTGGAACGGGCTGGAGCAGACGATGCGCGACACCTCGATCTGGGCGACCTGGCGGAACTGCCTGGTCTTTCCCGAAAGTGGAGATTTCGCCCGGGGCTTCGTGCACGTGATCGGGTTGTGCTCGCGGGATGGCAGCATCGCCGCCATCGTCGCCGAAGCCGAAGCCATCACCCGGGCAGGACTCGGCGAGGTGGTCTTTCATGTGCGACCAGACTTCCGGGGGCAAGGCCTCGGCCGGCTCGCATTGTCGGCGGGCGTCGGGCTGGCACGGTGGCGGGCACGCCGGGCTGTCATCTGCCAGTATGGCGCCTGCGGCCCCATGACCGCGTGTCCCCGCGGGGTGCGCATGCTGCACCAGCCGGCGCGGCACGGCCATTACCTGGAGGCCCATTACGGGCTGACGCGGCGGAGGTGGCTGGCTGCCCTGTGTTGCCGTCATTGGAAGAGAATTGCGGCATCGCTGGCGCCAGCAGTTGAACATCGGTAAAGAAAAGGAGCGCGATGCTTTCTCAGCCAGCCCACCTCGTTCGCCACTTCCAGGACATCCTTGTGTGGCCGGTGCAGATCCGCCCCGGCTTCGCGGGGGAGAACATCGCCCGCATCCATCACCTGATGACCGAAGGCGGATGCTGGGCGCCGGTGGACGACGAATTCACCGCCGACCCACGGGACTTCCAGGAGCGCCATTACAAGGAGTTCGTGGCGTTCCTGCCCTATGTGCAGCGCTTTCTGTACGGGGAGAGCCGCGCCGGCATGCCGGGTGGACCGCCCGGTCGCGCGGCGCCGATGGCGGTCTATCGGCGCACCGACGTCGCCGCGCTCAACGTCACCCTGAGATCCGGGGACGAACCGATCCGGCTGCGCGTCGCCCACGTGGATCTCTACCTCTTCCTCGACATGGACGTGGCGCTGCTCAACGTTGAAGTTGCGGCCGACGACCTGCCCCTGGCCACCGCGCTGGAGTTGCTTTACCGCTTCGGGCGCGCCTACCCCACGGGCTGGGACGAGAGCGGACAAGGCATGCACAACGTCCACCGCTCCGAGTTGCTGGATCGCGACAGCCGGATCCTTGCCACGTCCGACTCGGAGAACCGGGAGCGTTACCTGCACTTCGTGTGCCGTAACCGCGCGCCCTGCGTGGGCGCCCTGTGGGCCTGGCTGCTGCGGCCGCTGGTGCAGGATCAGGAAGAAGACTCGAGCCCGTTGCGATTCAGGCTGATCGAGTACTACCGCATGCCGATGATGGCGTACCTGGCGCTCGACAACCCCCGCGCCCTGAGCCGGGAAGACTTCATCCGGATCGGCTTCGTGGCCAACCTGCCGTCCCGCGATCCGTTGCCGCTGCGCGATTCGGCGGTCGTCCGCTTTGAGCGCCTGCACTGCGAAGACCGCTTCTGGACCGACTCCGAAGCCGGGCCCAACACGCGCTTCCTGTGCACGGGCAATGCGCTGGTGCTGGTCGGTGAAGCGGGATCACCGTACTTCCGCGATCCCGACCATGGCTTCCTGGCCCGCTTCCGCCATCAGTATTTCCTCGTCTTCATGATTGCCCATTTCCACCGGGCGGCCCTGCTGTCCTTCTCGGACGGCCTGGCCAGCGCGGTCAATGATCTCGACATCCGCGACAGCGAATCCGTGCGCCGCTTCAAGCGCACGATCCGGCAGTCCTTCGAGACTTTCCTCCGATTTACCCACCGCTACTGGTTCCACGAGGTTTCCGAGCAGGGCCTGGTGCAGAGCCTGTTCCAGCGCACCACGCGCCTCCTGCGCAATGACGACCTGTTCTCCGATGTGAAGGAGCAGGTCCGTGAAATGAGCGCGTACCTGGATAGCGACAGCCAGCGCCGCCAGTCCGGCACGGTGCTGCGCCTGACCGTGGTGACGATCTTCGGCCTGATTGCCACCGTGGTGACAGGCTACTTCGGCATGAATCTGTTCAGCTTCCCGGAAGTTCCGGAGTCACGCAAGGCGCTCCAGTTTGGCCTGGTCACCACGATCACGATCGGCCTGGTGCTGTTTGCCGTTGCGCGCTCCAAGCGGCTTTCGGACTTCCTGGAGGCCATGTCGGACGAGCGTCTCGACGCTTCGGCCAAATGGGCCTCCTTCGCCCGCGTGTTCAGGAGGCCGGAGCAATAGACATGGCAACTGGCGAAGCGACAAACAGCCACCGTCCCGATCCCGACGAATTGCTCACCCGGGTGCAGCAGGATGAGGCCCGTGCCAAGCGGGGCCGGCTGAAGATCTTCTTCGGCGCCTCGGCCGGGGTCGGCAAGACGTGCGCCATGCTGGCGGCGGCACGCCAGCAACTCATCCAGGGCACCGATGTCGTCATCGGCGTGGTGGAAACCCACGGGCGCATGGAGACCGAGGCCATGGCAGACGGCATCGAACGCATTGCGCCGATTGCCGTGCCCTACCGCGGGCGCACGCTGGCCGAGTTCGACCTGGATCAGGCGCTGGCCCGCAAGCCTGCATTGATCCTGATGGACGAGCTGGCCCACTCCAACGTGGCCGGCTCCCGCCACCCCAAGCGCTGGCAGGACGTGGAGGAGCTCCTCGCGGCGGGGATCGACGTGTATTCCACCGTCAACGTGCAGCACCTGGAGAGCCTCAACGACGTGGTCAGCGGCATTACCGGCATCCGGGTCTGGGAGACGGTGCCGGACAGGGTCTTCGACAATGCCGACGAGGTCGTTCTGGTGGACCTGCCGCCGGACGAGCTCCTGGCCCGTCTGCGCGAGGGCAAGGTCTACCTGCCCAACCAGGCCGAGCGGGCAATCCGCAATTTCTTCCGCAGGGGCAATCTTCTGGCGCTGCGCGAACTGGCCCTGCGCCGCACCGCCGACCGGGTGGACGACGATGTCCAGCAATACCGGCGCGATCAACTGGTGTCTCCGGTCTGGCAGACTCAGGATTCACTCCTCGCCTGCGTCGGGCCCGGCGAGGGGAGCGAGAAGATCGTCCGCACCGCGGCCCGCATCGCGAGCCGCCTGGAGGCACCCTGGCAGGCGATCTACGTCGAGACACCGGAACGCCAGAGCCTGCCGGCGGCCAGCCGTGAGCGCATTCTCAAGACCCTCAAGCTGGCCCAGGATCTCGGTGCCAGCACCGCAACCGTTACCGGCGCCCGGGTCGAAGACGAGGTGGTGCGTTACGCCCGCGCGCACAACCTCTCGCGGATCATGGTCGGGCGGGACGCCCCGCCCGCGTGGCGCATCTGGCGGCGCTCCGTCGCGGACCGCATCGGGCAGCTCGCCCCCGACCTGGATGTGATTCAGGTTGCGCGGGCCGAGGGGCGTGCGGGGGTGGCGCCGATATCTCTGGAGCAACTTGCCGGCCAGCACGTTGCCAACTGGCGGGGCTACGCACTGACGGCCCTGGTGTGTGGTCTTGCCGGGCTGATCGCAACCCCTCTCTACCCCTTGTTCGATCTGGCCAACATCGTCATGGTGTTCCTGCTCGGGGTTGTCGTCGTGGCCGTGCGCTTCGGGCGTGGCCCGGCGGTCATGGCCTCCTTCCTCAGCGTGGCCATCTTCGACTTCTTCTTTGTTCCGCCGCGGATGTCCTTCGCCGTCAGCGACGTGCAGTACCTGATGACTTTCGCGGTGATGCTGGCCGTAGGGCTGGTTGTCGGCCAGCTAACCGCTGGATACAAGTACCAGGCGCATGTCGCAGGCCGACGGGAGAGCCGGGTTCGGGCGCTTTACGAGATGTCGCGCGATCTCTCCGGCGCCCTGCTGCCGGAACAGATCGCCGAGATCGGCGAACGCTTTCTGACCGCGGAACTGGGGGCGCGCGCGGCCTTCCTCCTGGCCGACGAGAACGATCGTCTGCAGGCCCCCGTCTTTGTCTCCAAGGGCCTCCCGGAGATCGATCCCGGCATCGCGCAATGGGCGTTCGACCACGCAGAGCCCGCCGGACAGGGAACCGATACGCTGCCCGCAAGCCCCATCCTGTATCTGCCCCTCAAGGCGCCGATGCGCGTGCGCGGCGTGCTGGGGCTGGAGATGCGCAAGCCGGCTCATCTGCTCATCCCCGAACAGCGGCGCCTGCTGGATACGTTTGCGTCACTGATCGCCATTGCGCTCGAGCGGGTGCATTACGTGGGCGTGGCCCAGGAGAGCACCGTCCAGATTGAATCCGAGCGGCTGCGCAACTCCTTGCTCTCGGCCATCTCTCACGATCTGCGCACGCCCCTCAGCGCACTGATCGGACTGGCCGACTCGATGTTCCTGACCCAGCCCCCGCCCACCGGTGCGCAAGCCGACATCTCCCGGAAACTGCGCGAGCAGGCGTTGCGGATCAATGCGCAGGTCGACAACCTGCTCGACATGGCCCGCTTGCAGGCCGGCCGGGTTCAGCTCAATCGCCAGTGGCAACCCCTCGAAGAGGTTGTCGGAAGTGCAATCAAGAACCTGCGACCGGCGCTTTCGAGCCACCCTGTGCGAGTCGAACTGGATGACGACCTGCCTTTGGTCGAGGTGGATTCAGTGCTGATGCAGCGGGTGTTCAGCAATCTGCTGGAAAACGCCGTGAAATACACGCCGCCGGGCACCCACGTCTGGGTTCGTGCCTTCACGACTGGAGCCCAGCTGGAAGTGCACGTTGAAGACGATGGCCCCGGATTGCCCGTGGGCCGTGAAGAGGTGATCTTCAAGAAGTTCGAGCGCGGCCAGCCGGAAGGCAACACGCCCGGAGTGGGGCTCGGCCTGGCCATCTGCCGTGCCATCGTCGAAGCCCACAACGGCGAGATTCACGCCCGGCCCCGCCCTGGCGGCGGTGCCTGTTTTGTATTTACGCTGCCGCTGGGCACACCGCCGTCGCTCGTCGGGGACGACGACCTTGACCCGACGCGCTGACGGACCGAGAGTACGCGCCATGCCTAACCCCAATCCCAAAATCATCGTCGTCGAGGACGAAGCCAATCTGCGCCGCTTTGTTCGCCTGGCGCTGGAGGCGGAAGAATGCGATGTCTTCGAGGCGGACTCGGTCAAGCGCGGTCTCATCGAAACCGGAACGCGCAAGCCCGATCTGCTGGTGCTCGATCTCGGGCTGCCGGATGGCGATGGGATCGACCTGATCCGGGAGCTTCGCACCTGGTCCGAGATTCCGATCATCGTGCTTTCGGCACGCACAGCCGAGGCAGAAAAAGTCGCCGCGCTCGACGCGGGGGCCGACGATTACCTGACGAAGCCGTTCGGCTCGGCCGAACTGCTGGCACGCGTCCGGGCGCATCTGCGACGCCGTCAGCGGGCGGGGTCGGACGGCCGCAGCCAGCTGGCCTTCGGCACCATCACGGTCGACCTGGGCAAACGGCTGGTCGAGAAGGCGGGCGAACAGCTCCACCTGACACCGATCGAGTTTCGCCTGCTGGCGTATCTGGTCGCCAACCCCGACTGCGTGCTGACCCATCGGCAACTGCTCAAGGCGGTCTGGGGGCCCTCCCACGCCGAAGACAGCCACTACGTCCGCGTCTACATGGGGCACTTGCGCAAGAAACTCGAGGCCGATCCGGCCAACCCGGACCACATCGTGACGGAACCCGGCATCGGCTACAGGTTCGTTGCCGACCCTTGATCGACGTGACGGCTGAGGCGACGTCCGGATCACCCGCAGCGCATCCTGCCCCACCACCTGGCGAGGCTGCCTACCCGCCGCTCCGCCGTGTCTCCAGCCAGCCGAAAGCCGCCATCCCCATCACCGTCGCCAGCCACAGGGTGGCGAGGCGGATGCCGACGGCGGCGAGGGTGGCGGGGACCAGCGCGGCGCCGCCGAGGGTGAGCAATGCGACCAGCGTGGCTTCGGTCGAGCCCAGACCGCCGGGCAGCATGGATGCAGCGCCGGCGAGCATCGCCACCGGGAACAGCGCCAGCGCCTTGAAGCCCTCAAGCTGAATGCCCAGGGCGCCCAGCAGATAGACGAAAGACCAGGACGTGACCAGCCACGCCCCCATGCCCGCGATGAGCGACAGCAGCATGTCCGGCGGCGTGGCCCACAGGCGGATGTTGGCGAGCCCGGCGACAACGGCACGCACAACGCGCGCGATGCGCAACATGCCGGCGCGGCGGAAGGCGACGACGACCCGTTGCCCCAGGCGCGGATTGGCCGCCATCAGCCCGACCGCGCCGAACACCAACCCGACGAAGGTGGCCGCGACGCCAAAGACGTGGAACTCGGCCGCCGCCGGCAATGCGATGAGGAGCACCGCGGCAAGATCGAACAGGCGTTCATAGACGAAGGCGCTCACCACCCGCGACGCCGGCACGCCGGCCGTGACGAGGTAGCGCACCCGCAGCAGCTCGCCCACCTTGCCGGGCGTGGCGGTGAAGGCGAAGCCGGCCACGTAGGCCAGCAGGCTGTGCCCTGCCGGCACCCGGTAGCCGGCCCGGTGCAGCAGCCACTGCCAGCGGGCAAAGCGCAGGGCGATGGAGGCCAGGGTGGCAGTGACGAGCACCGGCAGCATGGGCGCCAGCTCAGGCAGCCGGCGCAGTACGCCGGTTTTTGAATCGGCCCACAGCAGCGCCACGAAATACAGCCCGGCGACGATGCTCCAGCCGCCGATGGCGCGCCTGATCTTCATGGGCGCTTACCGGAAGGAGAAGCGCTTGTGGCCGATGTAGCTGGTGAACACCGGGAAGATCACCCCGGCGGCGTGGGCAATCTCGGGCACGAAGCGGGTCACGCCGAGCCACGGCAGCAGGTAGTAGGCGAGGCCCATGCTGATGAGCCAGGTCTGCACCACCGCCACCCCATTGACCAGACAGAACCACAGCGCCGAGTGCTTGACCGACTGGGTGCTCTCCTTGAACACGAAGAGCTTTGCCAGCACGAAGGCGGTGACCATGCCCGTGAGGTAGGCCAGCACCACCGCCACCGAAAAATCCGTCCACTGGTTGTAGACGATGCGGCTGCCGAAGTTGACCGCGGCGGCAAAGCCGCCGGTCAGCAGGAAGACCAGAAACTGGCGCGACGCGAAGTGACGGATCACGCCGCCGCCTGCTTCGCCAGATTGCGGCCGAAGCCGATGCTCTCGGAGATGCCCCGGTCTTCGGGGTAGTAGTAGGACGTATCGGCCACCCACAGGCCCTTCACCGGCAGCGCCACCGGCGGCAGGCTGTCGAGGAAGGACGGCTGGCAGATGGGCTGGGCGTAGCGGTAGCGGCTGGCGCGGATGTCGATGAAGTCGTCGTCCTTGAGGGCCGGGTTGATCTCCTGCAGGTAGCGCTTCACCTTGGCCAGGAAGGCTTCGTCGGGCTCCTGGAACTTGGGATGTTCGCCCGGCACGTAGTACGGCACGTACACGATGTGATGATCCAGCGGACGCAGGTTGGTGTATTCCACCAGCCCGGGGATGTCCATCGCCGGGTCATTCACGTTGAGCCAGAAGTTGTCGGTGAGCGGCTTCCTGAGCTTGCAGATCACGCACACCACGGCGATGTTCTTCTGGGCCTTGAACTTGGCCAGCACGTCGGCCGGCAGATCGGGCATCACCCCGGGCACGTAGGGCAGCGGGATGGTGCTCACCACACGGTCGAAGGCCTCGAAGCCCTGGGCCGTCTCGACGCCCTTCACCGCGCCGCCTTCCATGCGCACGCGGGTGACGGCCTGTTTGAAGCGGAACTCGCCGCCGCGGGCTTCGATGTCGGCCTTCATGGCCGACAGGAAGGTGTTGGAGCCGCCCTCCAGATAGCCGAGCTTCTCCTTGAAGATGTTGTAGCGGGAGCGGCCGATGCGGCGGATGCGGCTCCAGATCCACGCGGCAGACAGGTTGCCCACGTGGTCGTAGAACTTGTAGTCGAACAGCCGGCGCCACAGCACCTCGTAGGCCTCGGCGCCCACCCAGCGGCGGATCCACGCAGAGGCTTCGAGGTTGTCCAGCGGCTTCCAGTCATCGCGCTTGACCGACAGGAAGGCGTGCAGCGCATAGCGGAACTTGGCCACCAAGCTGAGGCCCGGGAACTTGAGCAGCGCCACCGGGTTGCCCCAGGGCACCACCTTGTCCTGGTAGTAGTAACCCATCTTGGTGGACACCCAGCGCATCTTGTCGGCGAGCTTCAGCTCGTCGAGCACCTGGAAGAAGGCCGTGTCGGAGATGCAGTGGAAATGGTAGTAGCGCTCGATGTCGAGGCCGCCGAAATCGAAGGTGGCGGTCATGCCGCCCACCCGGTCGTCGGCTTCAAAGATGATCGGCTGATGGCCGTCGCGGGCCAGCTGGTAGGCCACCGCCAGCCCCATCGGGCCGGCGCCGAGCACGGCGATGCGTTGTTTGGCCATGGCTCAGAACTCCAGCACGACCGAGCCGTACTCGGGGTCGTTGTAGGTTTCGTCGATGGCCTTGGCGAAGGGCGTGGCCTTGACCTGGAAGATGCCGGGCCAGTCGATCACCTCGAACACATCGCGGGCCACCAGCGCGGCGAGCTGCTGGGTGGTGAAGGGCGGCTTCTTGTCGAACAGCGCCCAGATGGAGAGCAGAGCGTGGAACAGGCTGTAGGGAATCTTGATGATCCAGCAGCCGGCCTTGGTTGCCTTCTTGATCTCGCGGATGATGTCGATGTAATCGACCTCCTCGAGCCCCGAGATGTTGTACACGCCCTGGGTACGATGCTCGATGCTGCTGATGATGACGCGGCAGAAATCGCCCACGTACAGCGGCTGGCGCAGGTAGCGCCCGTGGCCGGGAATCGGGAACACCGGCACCTTCTGCATGAAGCGCGACAGCCAGCCCAAGTGCTTGCGGTCGAACCAGCCAAACATCAGCGTGGGGCGCAGCACTACCAGCGGGAAGCCGCTGGCCAGGGCGATCTCCTCCTGGGCCTTCTTGGTGTTGGTGTACCAGTCGTCCGCCACGGATTCGACCACCGACGAGCTGATCTGCACGTAGTACGGCACCTGATGGGTGCGCATGGCCTCGATGACGTTCTTGGTCGAGGTGATGTTGTTGCGCTCGAACTCTGTGTAGTCGGTGCCGCCGATCTGGGCCTGGAGCATCACCACGACTTCGGCGCCGGCGAGGTGCTTCTCCCAGTCGCCGCGGTCGGCCAGATCGACCAGCTCGGCGACGATGTCCGGGTGCATCTTGCGCAGGATGCCCAGGTTGGTGACGTGCTTGTCGAGCACCACCAGGTTGGTATAGCCCTGGCGCTTGAGCTGCGCGACGAGGTTCTGGCCCACCAGGCCAGCGCCGCCGGGCAGGACGATCTTCATGTTCTTGTTCATGGGTATCGGCTTGGATTTCTGCAGTTCGGAATTCGGGATGACGGGCCGGCGCGCGTCACATGCTCATCTTGCGGAAGATGCGATCCGGGATGTGGATGATGATGAGCATGATGTAGCGCCAGAACCAGCGGGTGTAGAGCACGCCCTTGCCGGCGTCCATGGCCTTGGCGATGTCGGCGGCCACCTGTTCCGGCGTCGCCACCAGCGGCGCCGGCAGCGGCAGGCCCTTGGTCATCGGCGTATCCACGAAGCCCGGCTTGATGGTGGTGAGATTGACGCCGGCCTTGAACAGCCGCGCCCGCAGGCCACCGCAAAACGCGGTGACGGCGCTCTTGGCGGAGCCGTACAGATAGTTGGACGGCCGGCCGCGGTCGCCCGCCACCGACGAGATCACGCCGATGCTGCCGGAACCCTGGGCTTCCATCGGGTTGGCCAGATGAGTGAGCAGGCTGATGACCGACAGGCCGTTGCTGGTGAACTCGCGGATCGCCAGCTCGGCGTCCTGCTCGCAGGCTTTCTGGTCCGGCAGGGTGCCGTGGGCGACGAGCACCACGTCGACCCGGCCGAGCCAGGCAAAGGCTTCGCGCACCAGGCCGGCGTGGCTCTCGAGGAAGTTCAGGTCGAGCTCGCAGGTATGCACCTCGGCGCCGCGGGCGGAGAGATCATCCGCCACCTGGCGGAGCTTGTCGGCGCTGCGGCCCACGAGGTAGAAGCGCGCCCCGCCCTCGCACCAGCGCCGGGCGCAGGCAGCGGCAATGGCGGACGTGGCGCCGACGATCAGGATGTTTTTCATGCTTGGGTGACTCGTTTCCAGAAACGGGAGCACAGAGCAGGATCGCGCAGGGCTTCGAGCTGTGTCCATTGGGGGTAGCAGGCGCGGAAGAACTCGCCGCCCATGTGGGCGTCCTTGGCCGGGTAGATGCGTCCGCCGGCGGCGCGCACGATGGCGTCGAGGTTGGCGAAGAGCTTCGCGGTCGCCTCGCCGTGCTCGGGGAAATCCAGGGCCAGCGTGGCGCCGGCCTCGGGGAAGGAAAGCAGGCCCGGCGAGGCCACGTCGCCGAAGCGCTTGAGCACCGCCAGGAAGGAGCCGCTGTGGGCCGCGGCGATGGCGCCCAGCATGTCGCCGATGGCCGCGCCGCCGACGGATTCCGGGATCACGCACTGGTACTGCTGGAAGCCCTTGGGGCCGTAGATGCGGTTCCAGTGGAGGATGCGGTCGAGGGGGTAGAAGTACGGCTCGTAGCCCACCCGCCCCGGATGCCGGCCGGGCTTGGCGGCGTTGTAGTAGAAGTGGTTGAAGACCCGCAGCGACACCGAGTTGATCGCCGAGATGGGCGGCACCAGCGGCACGCTCAGTTTGGGCTTGTCGTCGTAGGCGAGGCCGCCTTCCGGCGCGTGGTCGCCCACCATGTAAATGCCCCGCCCCGCCGATGCGCCGCGGGCGGCGCAGTCGATCCAGGCGACGGCGTATTCGTGCTGGCCGTCGAGCTCCCGCGAGAGGGCGAAGAACTCGTCCAGCGAATCGAAGCGGATGTTCACCACGTCGACGAGGCTGCTCTTGATGGGCATGAGCTGCAGCTCGACCCAGTCGATGATGCCGGTGAGCCCGAGCCCGCCGATGGTGGCGGCGAAGAGGCCGTCGGCGTCGCCGGGGGCAACCTCAAGCCGGCCACGATCGGAGCGCACCAGCCCGAAGCGCCGCACGTGGCAGCCGAAGCTGCCGCGCACGTGGTGGTTCTTGCCGTGCACGTCGTTGGCGACGGCGCCGCCGAGGGTGGCGAACTTGGTGCCGGGCGTGACCGACAGGAACCAGCCGCGGGGAATCGCCAGCCGCAGCACTTCGTCGAGCGTCACGCCGGCTTCGGCGCGGATCACGCCGGTCTGCCAGTCGGCACTGATGAAGCGGTCGAGCGGGCGCAGGTGGAGCACCTGGTCGCTCGTCGCGAGGCAGCTGTCGCCATAGCTGCGGCCGTTGCCGAAGGGCAGCAGCGAGCCGTGTTCGGCGGCGACGCGAGCCAGTTCGGCGGGCAGCTCAGACCGCCAGCCGATGCCGTGGCCGGTCTGCGGAAAGCGCGGGTAGCGGCCCCAGGAGCTCAGCGTACCGATGCTCATCGGGCCATCCAGAAGATCACGCCGAACAGCACGCCGACCACCAGGCTGACCCGATCCTTGATCGCGAAGACCACCGGGTCATCGTGCATCTCGCCGCGATGGGTGAGCATCCAGGTGCGCGACACCCAGAACAGCAGCAGCGGGCAGGTCAGCCAGATGAGCTCGGGGTGGTGGTACATCGAGATGGTCTTCATGTCCTGGATGTACAGCGCCAGCACCATCACCGACAGGTAGCCGGATGCCGCGCCGAGGGACGACAGCATCTCGAGATCCGACGGGTAATAGCCGCGCCCGCGGGCCTTGGCCTCCTTGCCCTTCTTGCGGGCATCCACCAGCTCGGCGTAGCGCTTGACCAGCGCCAGGCTCAGGAAGATGAACATCGAGAACGCCAGAATCCAGAAGGTCAGATCCAGCCCGAAGGCGAAGGCGCCGCCGACGATGCGGATGGTGTAGAGCATGCCGAGGGCGATCACATCCACCATCATCACGCGCTTGAGCACCAGCGAGTACGCCAGGGTGAGCACGTAATAAGTGGCCAACGTGGCGGTGAACTTCCAGGGCAGCAGCCACAGCGCGCCGCCGAAGGCCGCGATCAACAGCAGCGGCGCCACCGCCAGCCCGGCAAACACCGACAGCTTGCCGGCGGCGAACGGCCGGTTGCGCTTGGTGGGGTGATGGCGGTCGTCCGGCAGGTCGAGCAGGTCGTTCAGCACATACACGCTGGACGCGCACAGGCCGAAGACCAGGAAGGTGAAGATGCCGCGCAGCACCAGATCCAGGTGGCCGACCTGATGGGCCGCCAGCAACGGCGCGAAGACCAGCAGGTTCTTCATCCACTGGTGGAAGCGCAGCGCCTTGGCCCAGGTGAGCAGCACGTTACCGCGGGTATCGATCACCTTCTCGACGTTGCCCTGCCCTTCGGCCAGCCCCACCACGGCCTTCGAGGCATTGACCACCCAGGCCTTGCGCGAATGCTTCCAGACCGGCAGATCGACCGACGAATTGCCCATGTAGTCGAAGCCCTTGTCGCCGTAATCGGCGATCAGGCGCTCGGCCTTGCGGCGGGACGAGAGGTTCACCTCCTCGGTGCCCAACACCCGGTCGAAGATCTGCAGGTGCTCGGCGATGCGCCGGGCGTAGCTGACGTGGCTGGCGGTGGCGAGGACGATCTGCCGCCCCTTGGCCTTCTCCGCCTCGATCACCGCCAGCACCGCCTTGTTGTAGGGCAGGCAGGTGACGTCGAGGTCCACCTCGCTGGCGATGCGCGCCTTCAGCCCGGTCTTGCCGCCCGACGCCAGCCAGCCCACCGGCGCCAGCGCCCGCAGCGGATTGGCGCGGACGAAGGCCAGCCCCGATTCGACCAGGAGGTCGGAATCCAGCAGCGTGCCGTCCAGGTCGACGCACAGGGGGATACAAACATCATCAAACACCCTGGTTTCAGCAGAATTCATCATCGTCCATATAAACTTTCGAAGGCCGCACACAACTCCTCCGGCGTGACCACTGCTGTACCAAGCTTTCCTACCACAATGCCAGCACCAACGTTCGCGACTCGACACGCGTCAACCACATCAATCCCAAGGGCCAGTATCAATCCCAACACGGCGATGACCGTATCCCCGGCGCCCGAAACGTCAAAGACTTCCCGAATCTGCGCCGGAATTGCGACAGAGGGGCTCCCCGAGAAGACGGTCATCCCTTCCTCGCTTCGGGTGAGCAAAAGAGCATCAATCCTTAAGTCGTCACGCAGCTGTCGCGCCTTGCGCTCAAGTTCGACCTCTGACGACCAATTTCCGACGACCTGTCGCAACTCCGAACGGTTAGGCGTAATGACATTAGCGCCGGCATACTTGCCATAGTCATCACCTTTCGGATCCACAAGCACAGGCTTGCCTGCGTTACGAGCAAGCTGAATCATCTCCGCCACGTGGGTCACACCGCCTTTACCGTAGTCAGAAATTATAACGACGTCGCAATCAAGAACCCTCTGTCTGAATTCAGCCAGCTTGGTTTTCAGAATGGCGGCCGACGGCGCCTTCTCGAAGTCGATCCTCAACAGTTGCTGCTGCCGTCCGATCACCCTCAACTTGACGATCGTATCGAAGTTCAAATCCTCGTAGAGCGAGGCATCAACGCCCTCTTCGGACAACAGACGTTGAAGCGCTCTGCCGGGTTCGTCGTTTCCAATCACAGAAAGAAGACTTACCCCAGCGCCCAGCACCGACAGGTTACGAGCGACGTTCCCTGCGCCCCCGAGGCGATCATCGACCCTATCAATTTTTACGACGGGAACAGGCGCCTCCGGCGAAATGCGGTGAACATCCCCGAACCAATAGCGGTCAAGCATCAGGTCGCCCACAACGAGCACCCGAACGCACTTTACCCGCTCGGCAAATAACTTCTTAATGTCGAGAGTCACAAAACTACCGCCCTAAGATCATATCGGGAAGACACGGAAACACTCCCCCCCGATCGTTCATGAGTTCGCGTTCAAATAAAATAAACGCGACAGCCGGCAACCTCCCGAGGCTGTATCGCCCCGTATTTCCGCGCAATTGCCTCCATAATCGCCTCGTCCCTACCACGAGTCGGGCACAAGACAATGGCCGACGGATTCTGAGAGAGGAACGATTTCGTATCTTCAACGACACGAACGTCCATTTCTCCCCAGTTGGGCACGGTCAGCGACCTACGCTCCGAGTAGAACGCGACCTCACTGGACCAATCAAATCCGTACCAGATAACGGGCCGATCCTTGGGAGTCTCACTTTGAACTAACGAAGCAACAGCAAGAGTCCGCTCTTCGCCGGTAAAAACGCGGCTCTTTTGCGGGTAATAACCCTTATAGAAAAACCACCCGTTGGAAGCCAGAAAAACAAGCAGCAGAAAACTGTAAGCCACTGGACTCCTGGGCAAGAGATAGTTAGACACCGCAACCACAGCCACCCCGACCGCGACCGAAAGAAAAACCGCATTGGCCGACTGATAGTAATTATGGACAAAATGGAGATTTGAAAACACCATGAAAGGCAGAACAAAAAAGAAAACGCCGCCCAAAATTACAAGCCTCACGCGGCGAGCCTCTACAAACGCCAACGCAAGTGCAATGAACACCACCCCCAAACCGCAAGCAGTAGTAGTCTTGACATTACGATTAAAGATTACGTCCAGCCAAAGCTCCTTGGAAAGCCGCTGAGACAGAGAGCCATAATTCCAGACAGAAAGGCTTGCGGAAGTAAGGTGTTCGCCGATAGGGTTTTGCGCCTTCACCACATCTGAGAATTTAACCCATACATAGGCCAGAACCAGCGGAACCGCGAAACTGGCAACAACACCCAGGATTTTCATCGACCCAGCAGCAAGATCACGGACCCGAACCCGAAAAAGCACACCATAAAGAATGCATGCACCGAGAAGCGGCAGGGGCGTCGTAACCTTCTGCAGAAGCGCCAATGTAAGGAACAACCCCAGAAGCACCAGATCAGTCGTAAAAAAAGAACGCTGCATGACCTTTAGGGCGTAATAGCCAAAGCAGCAAGTAAAGAACAGAGCAGGCCCTTCTATCATGAAGGTACCTGACCAGAAGAGATAAATTGGCGAGGTAATGAAGAGCGCCAGCGAGAAATAAATCGCCCGCTGATCGATACCAAGCCTGCGCAGCGTATGCGCCACAGGAATACAGCATCCAACAACGAAAAAAAGGCTGACGACTCGCCCCGTTATCGTCAATGAAACGCCAAGAAGACTAGAAATCAGCGCTACCAGATACTGGTATATCGGAAATTCGAAGGGAATTGACCACCCTTCTCCAACCACGGGCGTCTCGTAGCGGAATGAAAATCCGTTCTGAGCGAGATAGTACGAGGTCAGCGCCGTCTGGGTCTGCCGAAAGGCATGCTCCTCAAGAAGAGGTTGGGCAACGTTCATGAGGTTTAGCGCAATAACAACCAAGAGAGACACCCAGAACGCAAGCTTCACAAACCCGTCTAGGCTGGACATCTTTTTTATTAGGGTCGCAAGGCTGTCATCATCTTCGATTCTGTTCATATTTCATCCACAAATTCAATAAAAAACCAAAATCACGTGCGCGACGCAAGAAACTCCGCCACCTTCCCCTGCAATGCGGCCTCGCTCTCCGCGATGATTTCAAGGTAACGGGAATTCTGGAAACCCCACAACGTCGAATAAACCTCCTCGCGATGCCCCACGAAATACGGAAGCAAAGCTACGACTCGAATTTCCTTCTGACTTTCGAGATAGCGATCGATCGTGTTCGATGTGGCATCAAGATTCTCAGGGTCCCATCCACAGAACATACGCAATGCACTTTCCGCGTAAATATTGAAAACCGTGCTAGTCATCTTATCGATGGTAACGAAGGTTCGACCACCGAAATCCTCAACTGCGACCACTTTAGCCTCCGGGTGAAGGGACGCGATCACACCGGCGAAAACATCCCACGTACCCTCCTTAAGGCTGAGGAACTCCCTTATAACCCCCAGGGCCTGCCGATAGTCTGGCGGTAAGATAACGTCATCTTCCATGACCGTAATGCTTTTAAGACCGTTGTCGAGCGCGTGACGAGCGAGCGCCGCGTAGCTAAGACCGCATCCAACCCAGCCCGGCCGACGGCGGATACCGTCAAAGGTGACGCAATCGATGGGGCGGACTTCTTCGAATGTACGCCTGCGCCCGATCGTTTCTGGAAGAGACAAACCAAAAGTGTCCGTTCCAGCCGGAATCAACGGCCGCATGTCTCGAACATGGGATGATGAAACAAACCCCATTGCTACCAGAAAACGATCGAACATGAAGGCAAAACGCGTTTGAGATGCTCCGACCACATCTTCCAGCGATACCGCCGGTGCCATCAGAGCCTGATCGACAGCAGCGAGCATCCCCTCGATCGAGCCCTCATCAAAGAATTTCACCGCACTCCCTAACTCGGGGTAGTCGCCCACGTCCTGAGAAGATTCAGAAACTACGCGCAACCCGAGCGACAGGCACTCCTGGATTCTCGGCATCTCAAGGAGCGAATTCTCGTAATAATGAATATTCACTACGACACGAGCCTCTTTGAGAGTCCGAATCATCTCC
>JAKLLO010000281.1 GCA_023150095.1 Zoogloea sp.
TGAGGGCGATCAGCCGCTTGCTGGTTTGCAGCAGCGGGGCATGGCGCGCGTCGGTGAAACTGCAGCCATCCTCGACCGAAAAGTCCCAGTGCAGGCGCACGGGCAGCCTCTCTTCGAGCGCATTGGTGGGCGCAAGGATCCAGGTCGAATCCTCCCAGCGCGAGTTCTTCAGGAACCATGGGCGATCGTCAGAGGTGCCGAGCGTAGTGCCGGCCGAAGTTCTCAGCGCGCTGGATCGCCGTGGTTGCATGGCGCGACCTCACCGCAGGTCAGGCAGCGGGGGAAGCTGCGCCTGCAGCCTCTGGCCGGCGTCGAGCTCGCGGGAGCCGAAGCGCGGGAGGATGTCTTCCTCCAGGATCCTCAGCTGCGGGGCATAGAGTACTTCCCAACGAGCCGGGTACAGGGTCGCCGCAGCGGCGCGCAGGTGATCGCGCGCCTGAAGCAAGCGCGCCAGCGACATCGGGTCGGGCGTGATGACGGCGTTCGGGCAGGTGAAGCAGCCCATGAAGTTCACGCAGAGGTCGCCCTGCCGAGTACCGGGTGCGATGCCCGCGAATGGATCCTTGCAGTCGAAGCCGAACAGCGTGACACCGCGGCCGCGTGGGGGAGGCGATGGTTCAGGCGCAGCGTCGCACCGCGTCTGGCTCGGACCCGACCGCCCTTCGATGTGCTCGATGAATGCACCCTGAAGATCCGCGATGCGCGAGCGGTTCTGTGCTTCGACCAGGGGCGTTTGCACGTAACGAACCGTCGTGGCGACGCTGGCGTGGTTCGCAACGGCCTTGGTGCGCAGCAGGTCACCGCTGGCGCGGTAGAAGCAGCTCAGCACGCTCGGCCGGATGCTCGCCGGAGCGAAGTGCGGCAAGCCATGGCGATCGCAGAACGCGCCGAGCTGATGGTGGACCGTGATGATCGACATCGCGTTGACCGTGAATTGCCCCTTGAACACGAAGAGCCGGTTGCGCTGCGGGGGAGGGGTCAGCGGGATCAGCCGTTCGTTCCAGGCCAGGATGTCCCGTACCAGGGCCGGCGGCCCGAATGCGTCGGCGCGGTCAAAGGTCCGGCGCTGGATGCGCGACGCGCGAGCCTTGAACCACACCAGCAACTCGCGGTCATCGAGCAAGGGCAGGGGCTGCAGGCAGTCGCGAGTGAGGTCGGCGATGGCTTCGGGGTTGCCGGCCGTGTGGATCAGGATCGCCAGGTAGTACGGCAGCAGCGAAACCGCGCGCGGGTACAGGAGGGGAGCCAGTTGCTTGGCGCCGCCGTAGCGGCGAACGGCCTTCTGCAGCCAGAAATTGCCGCTGGCCTGGGTCGTGCGCCAGTCCGGAATGATTCCTCCGTGGCGTTGATCGATCTGTTCGAGGATCCAGCCGAGAGTGCCGGGCTTGTCTGCGTCGGCGGCGCGTTGACGGGCAGCCGATTCGCGGGCCGTGCGCATCTGGGCGATCTCATCCTCACAGGCCTGGAGGATGGCGCGCAGCTGCCGACCGGAAAGCGTCGAGCGCGATGCCCGCGCGGCGGCCTTGTTGGGGAACGGCGAGAAGGGGTAATCGATGCTGGTGATCAAGTCGGGCCGACACCGCTCAAGCCATCGCAGCAGCTGGCGCAATGCCCCATAGACGGCGGCCTGCGTGGTGAGGGCCCAGATCCTGCCGTCGGCACAGCGTTGCGCGTTGAGCCACTCGATGTAGCGAACCAGCATCGCGCGGTCCAGGTCGGCGACCGATCTGAGGGACTGCGATTCGGCGGCGAACCGGGCGAAGGGCAGTATCGACTTCCAGTACGAGGCGATGCTGCGATCCGAATGGCCCCCGATATGGCCCCAGAAGGCCTGGGCGAGCGCCAGGCGCACGTCGGCTGGCAGCGGCAACGACGAGAAGTCGATGAGCGTGTGGCGAACCAGGCGAGCCGCGTCGTGGCGCGCCGGCTGTGGCGCGTGCCCCGTTCCGGCCTGCGGTCTGGTGGCCAGGGTCCGCGGAATCGGCGGGCGCCGTGAACTCACGGCTCTGCGCTGCCCGCGAGCAGCGTGTCCAGCACGTCCTTGAGGACGCAGGCGTCGACGGCGACGGCACGCAGGTACCGGTCGGTGGTCTCGATGTGCTCGTGCCCGAGCAGGATCTTCACCACGAGCAGTGGATTGACCTTGGCGCCCTCGCTGGCCAAGTACTCGAGCCGGGCCAGCAGCATGCATGCGAAGGTCGCGCGAAGCAGATGCGTCGTCGCCTTGAAGCCGCAGGCCAGGCCGGCCCGGCTGACGGCGCGCTGGTAGGCGTTCTTGCTCACCGGTGCGCCGCGGGCGTTGACGAACAACGCCGGGTGGTGGGCGGCGCGTCCCCTGCGTCGCGCGCGCTTGAGCCACGCGAAGCGAAGCCCCGAGATGTAGCCATCGGTCTCGTCGAGCAGGCTGGCCGGTGCAATCACGTAGCCCGGCTTGCGGCCCTTGCGCGTGATCTCGATGGTGTGATGCGCCGTGAGCGGGGTGGGGCGGCCGTTGATGTCGTCGACGCCGAGCCGCAGGAGTTCGCTGATCCGCAGCCCGGTGTACAGCTGCCAGCGGGCCATCAGATCGTACGGCGGGGCGAGATAGGCGAGCAGTTCGCGAGCCTGCCCGGAGACCAGCGGGCGGGGCAGCGGTTCGTATTGCCGCAGTACGAAGATGCTGCGCTCGGTGTCCGCAGCGTAGCGCGTCCGGATCGGCGAGTACCGCCTCGACACAGCGAAGTCGCGGGTCTTGTCCGCGAGCGCCGATTCGCTCAGCCAATGCGCGCGGACCGCCCAAGCATAGAACCGCAGCACGCCGCGAACCCGGTGGTTGATGGTCGTCGTCCGGTACGCACGTCCGGTGTGCGGACTGGGCTGCGACATCATGCGGTTGCGATAGGCAACCAGGTCGACAGCATCCGCCTTGTGCCAAGGGATGTCGTTCTGCTCGAGCGTGTCGAACCAGTCGTAGAGGATCTCGGTATAGGTTCTGAGCGTGTCGGCGGTGTGCGCGCGCTGGATCGCGTGCTCATGCAGGAAGGCGACCGCGGGCTC
>JAKLLO010000282.1 GCA_023150095.1 Zoogloea sp.
CGTCACCATCGGCGAACTCTCCACCACCATCGAAACCCTGCCCGGCGACAGCACCGAGCGGGGCGCCGGTGGCGGTGCGCCGGCCGAAGACGCCGCCTTCGAAGTGCGCATCGAAGAGCTCCGCGCCCTCGTCCGTGCCCTGGTGGCCGAAGAGCTCGAACGCCAGCTGCGCCACCGGAGCGACTGTCCATGAGCGACGCGCCCCTCCTCACCACCGGCCGTCCGCAGATCAAGATCGACGGCCAGCGCAGCGAACGGCTCGAGACCGACCTGATCCGCCTCGAAGCCCGGGCCGACGCCGCCGGCGTGGCCTCACTCGAGGCCGTGTTCCTCAACTGGGGCAGCCGCGAATCCGGCGATCCGGTGGATTACGTGCACTTTCACACCGCTGACATCGACTTCGGCAAGCGCCTCGCCATTGCCTTCACCACCGGCGGGCAGGCGCAAACGGTGTTCGACGGCCTCATCACCGGCATGGGCGCGGCCTTCCCCGAGCTGCGCCCGCCCGAGCTCACCCTGCTCGCCGAAGACGCCCTGGCTGGTCTGCGCTACCGCCGCCGCACCCGGCTCTCAAAGAACCAGAGCGACGGCGACATCGCCTCGCGCATCCTGTCCGACGCCGGCCTCAGCCCCGATTCCGGCCGCAGCGGCGCCAGCCATGTGCAGCTATTGCAGGTGAACGAGGATGAACTCTCCGCCCTGCGCAGCCGCAGCGGCGACGCGCTCATCAGCCTGCGCGACGGCACCGCGCACATCAACGAAGCCTCCGCCCTCACCGACCCGCCGATCCGCCTCTCCCGCGAGAACGAGCTGATCCGCTTCACCGTGCTCGCCGACCTCGCCCACCAGCGCGGCGAGGTGCGCGTGCATGGCTACGACGTGGCCGCCAAGGAAGCCATCCACGAGAGCGCCGGCGCCGACGCCATCCGCCCCGAAGCCGGCCCCGGCCGCCTGGGCCCGGAGATCGTCACCCAGGTCTTCGCCAACGCCGCGGACGACCTGCACCTGGAAGCCCCCGCTACCGGCGCCGAAGCCCGCACGCTCGCCGAAGCCGCCCTGCGCCGCCGCGCCCGCCGCTTCGTGCGCGGGGTCGGCGTCACCCGCGGCACGCCGCAGCTGCACGTGGGCTCGAAGGTCGAACTCGTCGATCTCGGCCCGTGGTTTGCCGGCACCTATCTGGTCACCGCGGTCACCCACCGCTTCGACCAGCAGGAGGGCTTCCGCACCGAGTTCGAGGCCCAGCGGCCCAACCTGGGAGAATCCTCATGATCCCCGGCGCCAGCGCCACCCCGGCCAGCGACCGCCCGCGCCTCTACGGCGTCTACCCGGCCCTCGTCACCGACGTGCAGGACCCGGACAACCAGGGCCGCGTGCAGATCAAGCTGCCCTTCGTCGAAGAGAGCGACGGCGGCGGCGCCCTGGCCTGGGCCCGCCTCGCCACGATGATGGCCGGCGGCGACCGGGGCACCTGGTTCATCCCCGAGGTGGACGACGAAGTGCTCGTCGCCTTCACCGCCGGCGACCCCCGCCGCCCGGTGGTGATCGGCGCCCTCTGGAACGGCGTGGACGCCCCGCCCGAGACGATGGACAGCGCCAACAACGTGCGCTCCGTCACCTCCCGCAGCGGCCACAAGCTCACCTTCGACGACACCGCCGGCGCCGAGAAGGTCGAGCTCAAGACCAACGGCGGCCACACCTTCACGCTGGACGACGCCGCCGGCGGCACCGTCACCCTCACCCACAGCAACGGCGCCACCATCAAGATCGACGCCGCCGGCAACATCGAGATCACCGCCAACGTGAAGGTGAAGATCAACGCACCGGCGGGGCTCGACGTCACCGCAGCGATGGTCACCGTCAACGCCGCCATGTCCAGCTTCTCCGGCGTGGTGAAGGCCGACACCGTCATCACCAACAGCGTGGTGTCGGCCAGCTACACGCCGGGCGCGGGGAACGTATGGTGACCAAAACCCCCGCCGCACGGCTCCTCGTTCCGGCCAACCGCAACCCCTCGCGGGAGCACCTGTTTGCCGGCGAGCCCTACTTCCTGCGGCCGGCCGGCGCGCTGCCCGTCGACGCCCGCCCGCGCATCCTCTCCTTCGAGAGCGACACCTTCATGGACGACTTCCTGGCCGTCGCCGCCGGCAAGCGTCCCGCACCGCCCCGGCTCCTGCCTTGGCGCGACTGGGCCGAACCGCCCGCCGGGCTGGTGGATGTCGCCGGCGCGCCCCGCTATCCGACCACCGCCACCGGCATCGTGCGCCGCACGCCTGCCAGCGCCGACATCGAAGCCACCACCGGCCCGGCAATGGACGGCGACGGCATCCCCCACGGCATGGTCGCGGCCGAAAAGACCACCACCCCGGCCTGGCTGCGCAAGCTCTACCTGCCCACCCACGAGCGCTTCAACCTCATCAGCTTCGACACCATCTGCGGCGCCGCCGGCCTGCCGCGGGTGGCCCGCAGCCGCGTGAAGGGCAGCGGCGCGGTGATCCGCCGGCTGGTGCCCGACGTGACCGCCGAACGCTGGGAAGACTGGGTCGCCGTCGATGAAAAGCACGGCGCCTGGCTGCCTCTGCTGCCCGCGGCCCTCGACACCGGCACGCCGGTCGACCCAGCCGCCGTCACCCCGCCCGCCGGGCTCGAGGCGCGGCTGCGCACCCTCTTCGGCCTTACCGCCGCCGACCCGCTGCCGCCCATCGCCCTCGCCAGCCAGCCCCTCGCACTGGTGCCGCCCGACGCCGGCCACGCGGCCGAGCACTGCACCCTCTACGGCTACCTGCCGGTGTTCAGCGCCGCGCGGGAGACCCCCGCCGAACAGCTCACCGGCAGCACCGCCGCCGAGATCGCCGCGGCCCTCGCCCAGCAGAGCAGCAACCGCCTCGCCGCGCTCTTCCTCACCGCCACCGACCTGCGCGACGCCGCCCGCCCACAGCTGCGCAACCTGCTGGACGCCACCGTGCTACCGTCGCGCCCCAGCGCCGCCGCAACCGCCACGGCCGAGACCTTTGCCGTCGGAC
>JAKLLO010000041.1 GCA_023150095.1 Zoogloea sp.
CTCGCCGACGTGGCCGCCGCCCGCGGGGTGAGCCGCGAGGCGGTGATCGAACTGCTGTGCGCCACCGAATTCAAGGTTTACATGCTGGGCTTTCTGCCCGGTTTTCCCTACCTGGGCGGGCTTCCGGAAGCCCTCGAGATGCCCCGCCTCGCCACGCCGCGCCTCAAGGTGCCGGCCGGCTCGGTCGCCATCGCCGGGCGCATGGCGGCGGTGTATCCCTGGGACAGCCCCGGCGGCTGGCGCCTCGTCGGCCGCACCGCCACCCGCCTGTTCGACCCGGAAAACCCCGACCGCCCCGCCCTGCTGGCCGCGGGCGACCGGGTGCGATGGCAGGCGGTGCGGCGCGATGCCCTGAGCTGCTGACGCTCAGACGCCGAGCCGGCGACGCCGCAACAGCCCGGCCAGCCCAAGCCCGGCGAGCGCCAGAGTGCCCGGCTCGGGAATCGCGGTGATCTTCAGGAGGTAGTCGTCGCCCCAGCCGGTGAAGGCGTCGGACGCGTTCATGAAGGTCAACGTGATCGGGTTCGACTCGAAGCCACCACCGGACAGCGGAGTGGCGTTCGCATCGGTGAGGATCGTCGTCACCGTGCCCAGGAAGTCATCGAAGATGGCATCCTCTTCGTACAGCGTCAGATACAGCTTGATCGGCAGATGGCTGAACGCCGTCGGATTGAGATCCCTCACCACGAAGGTGACCGACACGTTGTTGCCGCTCCCGGTAGCGCTGACGGAGGTCAAGGTGGGCGCGGCGCTGGCAGCGGTCGCGGCCAGCGCCAGCGACACCGCCGCGGCAAATTGCTTCATCATGATGTGAGTCTCCCTGAATGTTGTGCGGCAGGTGCTTTCCCACCGAAGGGGTGCGACACCCCTACTTGCAGCATAGGTATACGGAATCCCGTCAGCGGAAAACGAATGTGAATTCCACCCACAGCGCAGCGGCGCTCCAGCTCGAATCCCCTGGCCTCGGCGTGTCGATCCAGGACCGGGGCCGCACCGGCCATCGCAGCATCGGCGTGCCCGTCTCTGGCGCCCTCGATCCGCTTTTCCTCGCGGCCGCCAACGCGCTGGCCGGCAATCCGCCGGACGCCGCCGGGCTGGAGGTTCTGCTCGCCGGGCCGCTGCTGCGGGCGGAGGGCGGGCCGGTGCGCGTCGCGCTGGCCGGCGAGATGGACGCCCGCCACATCGACGCTGCGGGCGAACGCCGGCCGGTGGCGGTGTGGTCAACGGTCACGCTGCAACCCGGCGATCGGCTGCAGGTGGGCAGCCCGAGCGGCGTGGGCTATCTGGCCGTGGCCGGCGGCATCCTCACCCCGCCCCAGCTGGGCAGCCGGGCGACCTACGCCCGCGCCGGGCTCGGGCTGCTGCCCGCGTCGCTGCCGTGCACGGCCTGTACCAGCGACGCCCGGGAATGGATCGCGCCGGCGCCGCTGCTCCACCCGGACGGGCCGATCCGGGTGATCGCCGGGCCGCAGATCGACCACTTCGACGCCGTCGTGCGCGAGGCCTTCACCGCCGACACCTTCACCGTCACCCCCGAGCGCGACCGGATGGGCCTGCGCCTCGCCGGGCCGCCGCTCGCCCACAACGCGCGGGGCGCCGACATCGTCTCGGACGGCGTCACCCTCGGCACGATCCAGGTGCCCGCTGACGGCCGCGCCATCGTGCTGCTGGCCGACTGCCAGACGGTGGGCGGCTACCCCAAGCTGGCGGTGGTGATCCGCGCCGACCTGCCGCGCCTCGCCCACCTGCAGCCGGGCGACGGGCTGCGCTTCCGCTTCGTGGATGCGGCCGAAGCGGCCGCCGCCCGCGCCGAAGCGGCCCACCGACTGGCAGAATGGATCGCCGCCCTGCACCCCAAGGGCACGGCCGGCACCGACAGCGCCGCCCTCCTCGCCGCCAACCTGGCCGGCGCGGCGGTGCGCGGCGACGAAGACGACATCGAACCCCAAGCCTTCAACGCAAACCCCGCCCCATGACCCGCATCCTCAACATCAATGCCGATCTGGGCGAGAGCTTTGGCGCCTGGACGATGGGCAGCGACGCCGAACTGCTCGCCATCATCGACAGCGCCAACATCGCCTGCGGCTTCCACGCCGGCGACCCGTTGGTGATGCGCCGCACCCTGCAGCTGGCCAAGGCCGCCGGCACCGGCATCGGCGCCCACGTGGCCTTTCCCGATCTGCAGGGTTTCGGGCGCCGCCCGATGATGATTCCGCCCGCCGAGCTGGAGGCGATCATCCTGTATCAGCTCGCCGCCCTCGACGGCATGGCGCGGGTCGAAGGGCTGGCCCTGCGCCACGTGAAGCCCCACGGCGCGCTGTCGAACATGGCCTGCGCCGACGCGGCCCTCGCCCGCACCGTCGCCAATGCGATCAAGACCTACAACCCGACGTTGATCCTCCTCGCCCCGGCGCTGTCCGAGCTCTACAAGGCGGGCGAGGCCGCCGGCCTGCCGGTGGTGGCCGAGATCTTCGCCGACCGGGCCTATCTCGACGACGGCAACCTGGTGCCGCGCAGCCGGCCCGACGCGATGATCCACGGCGCCGCGGCGTCCCTCGCCCACGTGTCGGCGATGCTCGACGAGCAGGCGCTGATCTCGGTGAATGGCAAGCGCCTGCCCACGCCCATCGGCTCGATCTGTGTGCACGGCGACGGCACGGACGCAGTCGCCACCGCCCGCCATCTGCGCGACGAACTCGTCCGCCGCGGCTACCAGCCGGCACCGCTTTAGGCGATCAGAAGCGCAGCCCGAGCGACAGCCGCGTGGCCGTCACCGCGCTGAAGTTCTGGTAGGGCTCGCGCACCAGCCGGGCAAACCACGTGGGCCAGTCGTAGTCCAGGGTCACGCCCCAGCCTTCCACCGGGCCGGTGTCGCCGATGCCGGTCTTGCGCAGCACGTCGATCATCGCCCGCTCGCCGTCGCCCACCGGCCAGCGCGCCACCGCGTGGGTGTGCTGCTGGTGGGTGCCGAGCCGGTCGTCGCGAATCGTCATCAGGTAGAAGGTGCGGCCGCTGTCGTCACGATAACCGGCGGCCAGCGACAGGGCGTCGTTGGGATCGAAGTTGAGGTTGAAGTAAGGCCGCGTGTTGGTGCGCCCGATGCCCACCTGCACGAACCACGGCTCGCCCAGCTCGACGCTGAAGCTGCCTCCCCAGAAACCGCCGGACGCCCACTGCAGCGACGGCTGGAGCGCCAGGGTCGAATCCGCAAAGGGCTGCCAGCTGGTATCCACGCCAGCCCGGGCCTCGTTGCCAAAATCCCGGTCCCGGTAGGCGCCCACCCAGGCCGACGAATCGCCGCGGCGATAGCGCAGGTTGATGTCCTGCCCGCCAAAGTTGCCGCCGTAGCGGTACTCACCAAAGGTCAGCTTGAAGGGCTTGTCGGCGGCAGCAGCCACCACCGCAGCGGCATCACCGGGCAGGCGCGCCTCGTCGTGGGGGAAGGCGGCACCGGCAAAAAGCAGGACGAAGACAAAGCAGGCTGGGCGAAGCACGAGCGCGCTCCCTGAACACTCACCGCCCGATCATAGCCGAACGGGCAGCGCCGCCCGGTCAGCGCGTGGGGCGGCGCACCCACAGCCCGATCAGCATGCCCGCCACCAGCGGCAGCGCCGCCAGGCTGCCGGCACCGACGGCCACCACCGCCGGGCCCGGGCAGTAACCCGCCAGCCCCCAGCCGATGCCGAACAGCGCGCTGCCCACCAGCAGGCGCCGATTCACCGGCCGGTGGCCCGACGCCTGGAAGGGCGCGCCCGATGCGCTGCGCCGGGTGCGCCGGCCAAGGAGCAGGCCGAGGCGGGCAACGCCAATGCCGCCCACCATCACCAGCGCGAGGGACGGATCCCAGGCCCCGGCCAGATCGAGAAAACCCAGCACCTTGGCCGGGTTGCTCATGCCCGCCACGATGAGGCCGACGCCGAAGATGAGCCCGGCGACGAGCGCCCCCGCCAGCGGGATCAGGGGATTGCGGCCGGAAGCCGCCGGGGCGCTCACAGCCCGACCCCGATCAGATGACGGGCGATGAACACCACCGCAAAGGCGGTGCCCATGAACACCCCCACCGCCGCCAGCGAGCGCGGCGACAGCCGGGCGAGGCCGCACACCCCGTGGCCGCTGGTGCAGCCGTTGGCGAGCCGCGTGCCGACGCCCACCAGCAGCCCGGCCACGAACAGCCGGATCACCTCCGCGCTGCCCTGCGCGGCCGGCGCAAACTCGCCAATCCCTGGCGCCAGCCAGCCCAGCACCACCGGCGCCGCCAGCAGGCCGGCCACAAAGGCGATCCGCCAGCCCCGGTCGCCCGGCCGCCGGAGCAGCCCGCCAAGGATGCCGCTGATGCCCGCCACGCGGCCATTGATCAGCCACAGCACGCTGGCCGCCAGGCCGATCAATGCGCCGCCGGCGAGGGCGCTGCCTGGCGTGAAAGCCGACCACGCGATGTTCATACCGATCTCCACCCGCTTACAGCGCCCATGTGTAACCCACCGTCAGCACGTCCTCGCGCAAATGGCTGCTAGCCTCGCCGCCGCCAAAGCCGGCCGGGATCGACCCGTCGCCCGCCACCGTGACCTTCGGCGCCCGGGTATAGGCCGCGCTCAGCTCGCCCCCGGCCAGCCGGTAGCTGGCGCCCAGGCTGAAGTGGTTGCGCACCACGCCCGGCGCCAGGATGTTGAAGAAGGTCTGGCTGGACGGCACCGGCTGCTGCGCCCGGCTTACCCCGGCCCGCAGCGTGAGGCGCTCGTCCACCGCGTAGGTGGCCCCCAGCTTGACCACCGAGATGTCGTTCCAGCCGAAGCCGGCGCCGTTGTCGGCGCCCAGCTGGCCGCCGCTGAACAGCACCGACAGCGGGTTGCCCACCGACTTGACGCTGCTGTACTCGATGCGCTGCCAGTCGGCCGCCAGGGTCAGGGCCGGCGACGCCTGCCAGGCGACGCCCAAGCCGTAGGAGGCCGGGATGTCGAAGCCGCCGTGGCCCTCGAACAGGCCCTTGTAGCGGTCGAACTCGCTCATCTGGATGCGCGACGACCAGCTCGCGCCCAGCCGCACGGCCGGCAGCACCTCGCCGATCCAGCCGAGCTTGAGGCCCCAGCCGGTGGCGCTGTCGTGGCCGCGGTCGGTCACCGAGCCCGGGGCCGACGACACCATGGCGTTGTCGAAGGGCGACAGGCCTCGCGCCGCGAAGCGCTGGTAGGCGAAGGTCACCGCGGCGCCGATGGCATGCCCCGGCGCCGGCCGGAAGGCCACCGACGGAGTGACGAAGAGCTGCGCCAGGTCGATGCCGGCCTTGCCGGTTCCGCCAAAGGCCGCAAACGGGTTGCGGCCGTAGTCGGTGTTCATCCCGCCGTTGCCATACACCGCCAGCCCGACGCCCAGCGCCGGCGACAGCTGCCGCGCGTAGCCCAGCCCGGGAATGACGAAGTGGCGCTTGCCGTTGGCGGAATAATCGCCATCGGCGCCATAGGCGTTGCCGTGGATCGACGCGCCGCGATCCGGGCGGAACAGCGAGGCCTCCACATCCAGCCGGTTGCCGACGAAGGCCGTGCCAGCCGGATTGGCCGCCGCAGCGAGCCCGTCCTGGGGCAGGGCGATGCCGACGCCCGCCACGCCCTGGCTGCGCACGCCGTAGCCGTGGGAGAAATAGCCATTGGTCGCCGAAGCCGCGAAGGGCCAGCCCACGACGGCAAGACCGACGAGCAGGGCCGGTGTTACGAGTTTCATTACGAATTTTCCTATCGGGAGAAATGTTGGGGTCGAATGGCCGGCCACCGGCGCATCCCGCCGGCAGCCCGTCCTCATGCCAGACCTTACCGGCGCCCCTCGGCCGGATGAACCAATAAAACCTTCGATGTTCTGCTGCGTTCCCCGAAATTGTTTTGCAGGAATTCCGTTAAACCTGCACGGGCGCGGTATTGCGACACGCCCTCATGCCAGACTGATGAAACCAATGACGCCACCTGCAACCAAAGCAGAGAGCAGCGATCAGCGCCAACCAACCCGCCGGAGATCCACAACCATGGACAACGTCTCCCACATCCCTTCCTACCTGTCGGCCGAGCACCTGGGGCCCTGGGAAACCTATCTGGTCCAGATCGACCGGGTCGAGCCCCATCTGGCGGCCGACCTGCGTCCGCTGGCACCCATCCTCACCCGGCCGAAGCGGGCGCTGATCGTAGACGTTCCGATCCGCCTCGACAACGGCGAAATGGCACATTTCGAGGGCTATCGGGTGCAGCACAACCTCGCCCGCGGCCCCGGCAAGGGCGGCATCCGCTACCACCCGGACGTGACGCTCGCCGAAGTGATGGCCCTGTCGGCGTGGATGACGGTGAAGAACGCGGTGGTGAACGTGCCCTTCGGCGGCGCCAAGGGCGGCGTGCGGGTCGATCCCAAGACGCTCTCGCTGGCCGAGCTGGAGCGCCTCACCCGCCGCTACGCCAGCGAGATCAACATCTTCCTCGGACAGGACAAGGACATCCCCGCGCCTGACATCAACACCAACGAGCAGGTGATGGCGTGGATCATGGACACCTTCTCGATGAACGAAGGCAAGACCGCGATGGGCGTCGTCACCGGCAAGCCGGTCAGCCTGGGCGGCAGCCTCGGCCGCAAGGACGCCACCGGGCGCGGAGTGTTCGTCAGCACCGTCGAGGCGGCCCGGCGCATCGGGATGGACATCGCTGGCGCGCGGGTGGCGGTGCAGGGCTTTGGCAACGTGGGCGAAGCCGCCGCCCGGCTGTTTGCCGATGCCGGCGCGAAGGTGGTGGCGTTGCAGGACTCGACCGGCTCGATCCACAACCCGGGCGGGCTGGACGTGCGCGCGGCCAAGGTCTGGAGCCTCGCTCACCACACCCTCATCGGCGCCCCCGACAGCGAACCGATGGACAACGCCGACTTCTGGGGCGTTGACGCCGACATCCTGGTGGCGGCGGCGATGGAGAACCAGATCACCACCGCCAACGCCGGCCGCATCCGGGCCCGGCTCATCACCGAAGGGGCCAATGGCCCGACCAGCCCGGAAGCCGACCTGATCCTCCAGGAGCGCCGGATCACGGTGATCCCCGACGTGCTGGCCAACGCCGGCGGGGTGACGGTGAGCTACTTTGAATGGGTGCAGGACATCAGCGCGTTCTTCTGGACCGAAGAAGAGATCAACGCCCGCCTCGACCGCATCATGCGCGAGGCCTTCGCGGCGGTGTGGGATGCGGCCCGGGACAAGGGCATCGCGCTGCGCACCGCGGCCTTCGTGCTGGGCTGCGAGCGCGTGCTGACCGCTCATCAGGTGCGTGGGCTGTACCCCTGAGCGGGGCGCGGGCTAGCGGGTTTCGAGCTTCCTGAGGCGCTTTTCGAGGCGGGCGAGGTCGTCGCGCAGCGCGGCGGTGTCGCCCGCCAGGTCTTCGAGGGCAGCCTTCTTGACCACCAGCGGCCGCTCTTCGCCAAAATATTCGACGAGGTTCTCGACCACGTTGCGAGCCGTGTTGCGGTGCCAGGCGGCCACCTCGCGGGCGGTACTCACGGCCCGGTGGGCGGCGATGTCGCCGATGAGCCGCGACAAGGCCTCTTCGCCGTCCCAGCGCAGCTGACGCAGCACGAAGCCGAGGGCGTCGGCGAAGTCGGCGTTGCCGCTGATGCGGATGTCGGCCATCAGCGCGTCGGTGCCGCCGATGGCCTTGGGCAGCGAGGCCAGCGGGAGCTCGAGGGTCACGTCGGGCTCGGGCGTGGCGGATTCGGTGAAGCAGCCGCCGCCGTCGATGCCCAGGCTGAGGACGAAGGGCGTGACGTGGAACACCGCCGTGCGGCCGGCAAAGGGCGCCAGCCGCTCCCGCGCCCAGGGCGCGTCGGCGAGCAGGTGGTTGAGGCCGGCAATGGCGGGCGAAGCAAACATCTCGTGTCCTGCGCTGGAAGGTCTCAGAGCTTGTAGCCGCGGTGCAGGGCGACGACCCCGGCGGTCATGTTGAAGTATTCGACGCGGGCGAGGCCGGCCTCTTCCATCAGCGTCTTGAGGGATTCCTGGTCCGGGTGCATGCGGATGCTCTCGGCGAGGTAGCGGTAGCTGTCGGCGTCGTTGGCGACCTTCTCGCCCATCATCGGCAGCAGCTTGAAGGAGTAAAAGTCGTAGGCCGGCGCGAGGGGCTTCCAGACCTTCGAGAACTCCAGCACCAGCAGCCGGCCACCGGGCTTGAGGACGCGGCGCATCTCGGCGATGGCCTGATCCTTGTGGGTCATGTTGCGCAGGCCGAAGGCCACCGTGACGCAATCGAAGTGGTTGTCGGGGAAGGGCAGCTTCTCGGCGTCGCACTGGGCCACGGGGAGCAGGAAACCCTTGTCCACCACCCGGTCGCGGCCGACGGAGAGCATTGCGTGGTTGATGTCGGTGAGCCACACCTGGCCGGTGGGGCCGACCTTCTTGGCGAAGGCGAGCGAAAGATCCGCGGTGCCGCCGGCCACGTCGAGCACCCGGTCGCCGGTGCGCACGCCGGCGATCTGCACGGTGAAGGCTTTCCAGAGGCGGTGCAGGCCGAAGGACATGAGGTCGTTCATCACGTCGTAGCTGCTGGCGACGGACGAGAACACGCCGCGGACCTTGCTCGCCTTTTCGGATTCGGCCACTTGCTGGAAGCCGAAGTGGGTGGTCTTGTCGTTCATGATCGGATTCGGGAATCGGTTGTTCAGTGGTGGTGGCCGCAGCCACCGGCCTTGGGCGCGGGGGCCGGCACAGCGGCCGGGTCACGGCTGCCGCCTTCGGTCTCGAGGCGCAGCAGGTAGGTCTGCCACAGCTCGTCGTGGCGCTCGCCCAGGTCGTAGAGGTAATCCCACGAATACAGGCCGCTGTCGTGGCCGTCGGAGAACACCGGACGGATCGCGTAGTTGCCCACCGGCTCGACGCGCTGGATCTCGACATCGCGCTTGCCCAGCTGCAGGACTTCCTGGCCGGGGCCGTGGCCGCGCACCTCGGCGGACGGCGAGTACACGCGCAGGAACTCATAACTCAGCTCGAAGCGCTTGCCGTCGTCGAAGGCGATTTCCATGATGCGCGAAAGCTGGTGGAGCTTGATCTCGGTGGGAAGCGGATCGTCCTTGTGAAGGCCGGCCATGGGAGGCTCCGTCATCAAATAATGTTCAGCCTGCAATGATACGCGAAGGCGCTTCCTTCGCCCTCCCGCCAGCGTGTTCCGGGGCGCCGGATCACGCATTTCAGCCAGATGACCTGTCATGAAAAGGTAAAATAGCTGCAATAGACTGCCGGCGTCCCAGTGATTCCCACCGAGGTTTACATGCCCGCCACGATCCTGCTCGTCGAAGACGAGCCCGCCATCCAGGAACTGATCGCCGCCAACCTGATGCGTGCCGGCCACCACGTGGTGCGCGCTGGCGACGCCGAGACGGCCCAGCGCATCGTCCGCGACGCCCTGCCCGATCTGATCCTCCTCGACTGGATGCTGCCCGGCATGTCCGGCGTCGAGTTCGCCAAGCGCCTGCGTGGCGAGGAACGCACCCGGAGCATCCCGCTGATCATGCTCACCGCCCGCGGCGAAGAGACCGACAAGGTGCTGGGCCTCGAATCCGGCGCCGACGATTACATCACCAAGCCCTTCTCGCCCCGCGAGCTCGTTGCCCGCATCAAGGCCGTGCTGCGCCGCCGCGCCCCGGAAACCACCGAAGACGCGGTCGATCTGGGCGGCCTGCGCCTCGACCCGGCCACCCACCGGCTGGCCGCCGGCGGCAACCCGATCACCCTCGGGCCGACTGAATTCCGCCTGCTGCACTTCCTGATGACCCACCCGGAGCGCGTGCATTCCCGCGCCCAGCTGCTCGACCAGGTGTGGGGCGACCACGTGTTCGTCGAGGAGCGTACCGTCGATGTGCACATCCGCCGCCTGCGCTGCGCCCTCGAACCCTCCGGCCACGACAGCCTCGTGCAGACGGTGCGCGGCAGCGGCTACCGGTTCTCCACCCAGCAGGAAGCGGCGTCGGTGCGATAATCCGTGACGGATAATCTTGCGGAAGGGGTGGCCGCAGTCCGTCCCATCAGTTACATCCTCGTCGCAGTCCTGTCCGTGCTGGCCCTCGTCATCATCGTGGCGACGGCGGTGGGGATCTTTTTTGGCGCCATCGCCGGGCTGCTGGCGTTCTCGGCGCTGCTGCTGGCGGCCGGCGTCTATCACATCAACAACCTGTTCAAGCTGGTGCGCTGGCTGCGCACGCCGGTGGAGCAGGCGGCCCCGCTGCCCCGCGCCTTCGGGCTGTGGGACAACGTGTTCGCCGAGGTCAATCTGCGGGCGCGCACCGCGTCGCGTCGCCAGGAACGCCTGTCCGCGGCCCTGGAACGCTTCCGCGAGGCCAGCCAGGCGATGCCCCACGGGCTGATGTTCCTGTCGGACACCAACACCATCGAATGGGTCAATCACCAGGGCGAGCAGCAGTTCGGGCTCGACCAGACCCGCGACCAGGGCGCGCCGGTGACCAACATCGTGCGCCAGCCGGATTTCGTCCGCTACCTGAAGGAAGGCGACTACACCGAGCCGCTGACGATCACCATCGGCCGGCCCACCGGCCGCACATTGATGGTCCACGTGGTGCCCTTCAGCGAGGACATGCGCCTGCTGCTGTCGGAAGACATCACCCAGGGCCAGCGGCTGGAGGCCATGCGGCGGGATTTCGTGGCCAACGTGTCCCACGAGATGCGCACCCCGCTCACGGTGGTGATGGGCTTTCTCGAAACCCTGATCGACGGGCTCGACGACCTGGAGAAGGACGACGTGCGCCACTACCTGGGCCTCGCCTTCGAGCAGGCCGGGCGGATGCAGCGGCTGATCCAGGATCTGCTCACCCTGTCGGCGCTGGAGAGCGGCGCGCCGGTGGCCCACGAAGAACCCGTGGACATCGTGGGCCTGCTGGAGGAAGTGCGCCAGGAGGCGTCGGTGGTCTCGGCCGGCCGCCACACCATCGACCTCGAATGCCCGCCCAAGGCCCATCTGCTGGGCAACGCCAAGGAGCTCTACAGCGTGTTCGCCAACCTGGCGATCAACGCGGTGCGCTACACCCCGCCGGGCGGGCACATCCGCATCAGCTGGCGCCAGCGCGGCGCGGTGGTGGATTACAGCGTGGAGGACGACGGCATCGGCATCGCGCCAGAGCACATCCCGCGCCTCACCGAGCGCTTCTACCGGGTGGACCGGGGCCGCTCCCGGGAGACCGGCGGCACCGGCCTGGGGCTGGCGATCGTCAAGCATGTGCTGAGCCGCCACCAGGGCGATCTGCTGATCGACAGCGAACCGGGCCGGGGCAGCCGCTTCACTGCCAGCTTCCCGTCACGCCGGCTGGTGGATTGACACAAAAAAGGGTGAGCCGCGGCTCACCCTTCTTGTTTGGGCGGTCGCCCGGCGTCAGACGTTGATGAACTCGTAGGTGGCCTGGTCGAAGTTGGTGCCGCGGGCCACCAGATTGGTCAGCCGCACCTGACGCGAGTCGCCCTGATGAAGCTCGATCACCCGGTCGGCATGGAACCAGCCGCCCGGCAGGACGATGGTGGCCGGGGCGCGCATCGCGGCGATCTCGGGCAGCATGAAGGCCTGCGAGAAGGGCTCGTTGGCGTTGATGTTCACGCCGGTCGGGCGCACCGCCACCGTGGACGGCAGGCCCGCCAGCAGGTGGATGCCGGCCATCAGCGTGCCGTCGGGCTCGTACATCAGCCAGCTCACCTGCCCCAGCAGATACTGGCTGCCGTCGCTGGGCTTGATGCCCACCAGCTGGTGGTGCTCGATGCGCTGGCCCGGGTGCTTGCGCTGGATGCGGAAGCCCGACACCGAATGATCGACCGTCTGCCAGTCGTCGAGGCCGAAGCCCCGGCGCAGCACTTCGGCTTCGGGGTTGATGACGTCGGGCACTTCGTCGTCCACCCGGGCGCCGAAGGTGATGACGTTGATGTCGTAGCGGCTGCCCATGGTCTGGCGGCGGTTGGGCGGCGCGAATTCCTTGCCCGAGACCAGCAGGCAGATGCCATCCCAGTGGGTGCAGATCTTGTTGCCACCCTTCTTGCTGCGGCGGGGAAAGCGCCGGCCGGCAGCCGACATGCCCCACGGGCGGTACAGGGACACCAGCAGGCGCGCGCAGGCGGGCTGGGAGCAGTCGTCGCCCAGACCCAGGGAGGCCGGCGTGGTGCCCTGCTTGAACTCGGCGAGCATGGCCTTGATCTGGGCCGCCAGGCGGTGGCCGTCGAAGCGGCGCATGCCGGGGCGGGCGCCGATCAGCGCGATCGGACGCAGGCCGTGGTCTTCGGTGAGGTCGAGGCCGTAGGCGCGGGCGTCGTCCTTTTCCCAGCTGGTCTGCATGATGCAGTAGGGGGCGAAGCGCTGGGCCCAGCGGCAGATCCAGTTGAGCTCGCGCTGGTTGCGGCCGTAGGGGTTGGTGAGGTCCACCAGCAGCAGGGCGATGTAGGCCTCGTCGGGGCTCTGGGCCTTCCAGGTGTTGTTGAGGGGGTCGATCACCCGGCTGTGGGTGATGCCTGCCCGTTCGGCCTCGAGGAAGGCGGCGTGCACGGCCTTCCAGGCGCCCGGGGGTTCGGCCCGGTGGGCGCGGAAGTATTCGATGATGACCTGGCCGAGGTACTGGATGCGGCGCTGGGCGAGCAGCGGCCACTGGGCACGGAACTCGTCGCTACCGCTGCCGCTTTCGGCGAGGCGCGCGTAGGCGGTGCTGAGGGCCGTCCACAGGCGCACCACCTGACGCAGGGTGGCGTCTTCCTGGCTGTCGGGCGGCAGCGGATGGGCCGCGTAGCGCGACGACATCTCGTGCTGGACGAAGGTGATGGTCTGGCGGGCGGATTCGAGGACTTCGAGCTGCTCTTCAGGGCCGAGGGGGCTGGCCAGCAGGCCTTCGAGCATCCGCACCAGGGTGGCGTGGCTCTCGGTTGCGTTGAGCGTGTGCAGGTTGCGCAGGAGCTTTCGGTACTGCTCCACGCTGCGCAGATCGGGATAGGTTTGTGGGCTGTCCGCCATGGAAGGATTCTCCGGATTCAGCCGGCAATATGCTCGGCAATGGCGTTGCGCACGGCCAGGGCGAGACGCGCGTCATCGACCTCCGGCGCGGGCGAACTGCCGCCCTTGCGCTGGGCAACACCCCACACCGGCTGCGGGAAGTGGCGATCGTCGAGATAACGCGGTATCACATGCCAGTGTAGATGCGGAACCACGTTGCCGAAACTCGCAATATTGATCTTGTCCGGGCTGTAGCATTCGCGCAGGGCCACCTCGACCGCCATCAGGATGTTGAAGCAGTGACGCTGATCGGCCGGCGACAGGTCGCTCATCTCGGCGACGTGCTCTTTCCAGATCAGGCGGCAATAGCCGGGGTAGTCCGGATCGTCAACGCGGATCACGCGGCAACTGGCGTCCTGCCAGAGGACGTTCTCCCGCTCGGGGAAACACAGGGGGCAGTCTTGTGGGGCGCTGGTCGGCATGGGTGGGTGAGGGCCGCGTATTTACAGGATATCCGTCGATTCTAGCCCGGATGGATCACAAAAGATCATCGGTGATTCCTGCATCTTTAATTTGTAAAATTTGAGTTTTTTACCACATTTGACATCAGCATCATCCGCAGCTCGCCGGCCCGCTTCCGGTGAAGGCGACGGTGCCCGCCGGGCCTGCATCCACCGGCTCGCCATCGACGAAAAGCATCAGCGTGCCGGGCTCGATGGGGGTCCAGGATTCGTTGTCGGTGAGGGGCGTGGTGGCCACCACGGCCACCCGGTCGCCGGCGGTGGTGAGCTCGCTGAAATCCACCGTGATGTCCTGATCCTTCAGGTGGGCGCTGGCAAACGGGGCCTTGCGCACGATGTAGGTGAGCCGCGAGGCGCAGTGGGCGAACAGGAAGGCGCCGTTGGAGAGCAGGAAGTTGAACTCGCCGTGGCGGCCGATCCCGGTGGCGATCTCGCGCACGGCCTCGAACAGCACCGGCAGCGGCGGCTCGCCCTCGGGGAAGCGCGCCCGCAGGGTTTCCATCAAATGACAAAACGCCAGCTCGGAATCGGTCTGCCCCACCGGGCGGAAATCGCCGCGCAGCCCGGGGGCGAAGCCCTTGAGGTTCCCGTTATGGGCAAACACCCAGTAGCGCCCCCACAGCTCGCGCTGGAAGGGGTGGGTGTTCTCCAGCGTGACGACACCCTGGGTGGCCTTGCGGATGTGGGCGATGACGTTGAGGGAGTGGATCGGGTAGCTGCGCACCAGCTCGGCCACAGGCGAGGCGCTGCTGGCCTGGGGATCGAGAAACAGGCGCACCCCGCGCCCCTCGAAGAAGGCGATGCCCCAGCCGTCCCGGTGGACGTCGGTGAGGCCGCCGCGGGCCTGAAATCCGGCGAACGAGAAGCAGATGTCCGTCGGCGTGTTGCAGTTCATTCCAAGTAGCTGGCACATGATGAAGATCGAGTTGGCCGCCGGGCCCTTGACCCCGATGCCGGGACGCTCAGAATGGCGCCTGAACCTTCCCGCGCGGGGCTGCCGTAAGCGGCTTCAAACCTACGGATACACAATGACGATCCTTACCTTAGCCGACTACGCCGACCAGATCGCTGCCGCGGGTCGCCTGCTTTCGACCGCACGGCGAATCCTGTTCATCACCGGCGCCGGGCTGTCGGCCGATTCGGGCCTGCCCACCTACCGGGGCGTGGGCGGATTGTACGAAGGCGCCCTCACCGACATCGGCCTGCCCATCGAGCAGGCGCTCTCCGGTGCGATGTTCGCCCGCCGCCCGGACATCACCTGGCACTACCTTTCCCAGATCGAATCGAGCTGCCGCGGCGCCCATCCCAACGCCGGGCACTTTGCCATTGCCCGGCTCGAGGCGCTCCACGGCGGCGTCACGGTGCTCACCCAGAACGTGGATGGCTTTCACCTGGCCGCCGGCTCGCGCAACGTCATCGAGATGCACGGCACCCTGCGCCGGCTGCGCTGCATCGACTGCGGCCGGGCCCGCCACGTGGACAACTACGCCGGGCTGGCGATCCCGCCCGACTGCCCCCACTGCGGCGGCGTGCTGCGGCCAGACGTGGTGCTGTTCGGCGAGAGCCTGCCCGACCAGGCCGTGCATCGTTTCGAGCAGGTGCTCGCAGCGGGGCCGGACCTCATCATCTCGGTGGGCACCGGTAGCGGCTTTCCGTACATCGCCGGGCCGGTGGTGTGGGCCATCGAGAACGGCATCCCGACCATCGAGATCAACCCGGGCGGCACCCCGCTTTCCGAGCGCGTCAGCTTCCGTTTCCGGCTGCGCGCGGCCGAAGCTTTGCCGGCCCTGCTCGATGCCGCCGGCTACAGCCTCGACAGCGGCCGCGACGCCGCTGGCTAAGGCTGCAGCGTGCGGGTTTCACCGGCCGCCGCATGGGCCTAGAATCGCCGGTTTCGTCCTGCCGGTGCCACCTTGGAACTCGCCCGCCTCCTCGCCCAGATCGATGACACCCTGCTGGGCGAGCTGTTCTCGGCCAACGCCCTGACCCGCGCCCGCGGCTACGTGGGGCGGGTGCGCAACCTCGAGACCGCCGGCAACCAGATCCAGGCCCTCGTGCAGGGCACCGAACCCGTGCCCTACCGGGTGTCGGTGCGGGTCGAGCGCAAGGAGTTCTTCGGCAAGAGCAGCATCGAACTCACCACCCGCTGCACCTGCCCGGTGGGCAACCGCTGCAAGCACGCCGCCGCGGTGATCCTCGCCGCGCGCCGCCCCGGCGCAGTGCAGGACAAACCCCGCGCCGAGATCCTCGCCTGGGCCAAGACGCTGGCCGAGCGCATCGACAAGGCCACCGCCCCGCGCAAGACAATCCCCGCCAAGGAAGGCATCTTTTACCTGTGCTCGGCGTGGCAGAACGGCGACGACGCCGAGTTCAGCCTGCTCAAGGCCCGCCTCGGCGCGAATGGCGAGCCGGTGGGCGCCATCGGCGAGTGGTACAACTACGAGCAGGCGCTCCTCAAGCCGCCGTCCTTCGTGCGCGACGAAGACATGCAGGTGTTCCGCCAGCTGCGCGAGATGAGCCGGCGCGGCGGTGGCTACGGGCGCCCGGTGCTGCGCGGCACCGAAGGCCGCGCCCTGCTCGAGGCCGCCCTCGCCACCGGCCGCACCTGCCTGGCCCTGGACGACAGCGGCCGCATCAGCCCGCTCACCGCCGGCTCCGCCCGGCCGGGGCAGCTCGACTGGGCGCCGGTGGATGGCGGCCTGAAGGCCCGGCTGGTGGTCGAGCCCGCCGCCCAGCTGGTCATCCGCACCGATCCACCGATGTACCTCGACGCCACCCGCTGCGAAGCCGGCCGGGTCGCCATCGAGGGCACCGCGGCGATCACCGAGGTGCTCGCCCTGCCGCCCCTGTCGCCGGTGGAGCTGCCCGTGGTGGCCCGCGCCCTGGCCCAGGTCGCGCCCGATCTGCCCACGCCCCAGCCGCCCGGCGCCGCCACGCTGCCGCTCCTCGACGCCCCCTGCCAGCCGCTGCTGCACCTGCAAACGCTGCAGTGCTGGAGCTGGCGCAAGCACCGGGGCTATGGCGTGGACTACGCCGGACGCGAATACGACGTGGCGGTGCCCGCCTTTGCCTACGGCGAGGCCCGCTTCGAGCCCGGCTCGATCCACGACGTGACCGCCCTGCCCGATGGCCGCGCGGTGCGCGTCAAGCGCGACCCGGCCCGCGAGGAAGCCGCCTGGCGGGCGCTGCTCGGCGCCGGCTTCCAGCCCGTCAAGCCGGCCTGGCTGGTAACCACCGGGCCGCGCCCGGAAGGCATGCTGGGCCTGGAGAGCGAAACCCACTGGAGCCACTTCTTCACCCTCACCGCGCCGGCGCTGCGCGAGGCCGGCTGGCAGATCGACTGCCCGAAGGATTTCCGCCACCGGGTGCTGGTGCCCACCGACTGGCACGTGGACATCGCCGACGCAGACACCGACGAAGGCGAAGGCAACGGCTGGCTGCAGGTGTCGCTGGGCATCGAGGTGGACGGCCGGCGCATCGACCTCGCGCCCATGCTCCACGCCGTGTTCAGGCAAGACCCGCGCTGGCTCGACCGCAAGCAGCTCGAAGCCATCCGCGACGACGCCCGGGTGCTGGTGCAGCTCGAAGAGGGCGAACGTGTGGCGCTGCCCGCCGGGCGCATCAAGCCGCTGGCGCGCACGCTGGTGGATCTCTTCGACAGCCCCTCGGCGAGCATCAAGGTGTCGCGCTTCGACGCCCCGCGGCTGGCCGAAGCCCTGGCCGACGGCTGGCAGGGCGACGCCCAGGCGGTGCTCGACGGGATGATCGAGCGCATCCGCGGCGCCGGCCAGATCGCCCCGGTGGCCGCGCCGGAGGGCTTCGCGCTCGACCTTCGCCCCTACCAGCTCGAAGGCCTCTCGTGGCTGCAGCACCTGCGCGCCCACGGCTTCGGCGGCATCCTGGCCGACGACATGGGCCTCGGCAAGACCGCCCAGACCCTCGCCCACCTGCTCACCGAAAAACACGCCGGCCGGCTGGACAAGCCCGCGCTGGTGGTGCTGCCCACCTCGCTGGTCTTCAACTGGCAGCGCGAGGCCGAGCGCTTTGCGCCGCAGCTGCGCGTCCTCAGCCTGCGCGGCAGCGGGCGCGCCGCCAATTTCGAGAAGATCCCGGCCCACGACGTGTGCCTCACCACCTATCCGCTCCTGTGGCGTGATCGCGAGCAACTGGCCGCCCACGCCTACCACTCGCTGATCCTCGACGAGGCCCAGACGGTCAAGAACGCCGCCAGCCAGGCCGCCCAGGTGGTGCGCACCCTGCGCGCCGAGCACCGCCTGTGCCTCACCGGCACGCCGCTGGAGAACCACCTGGGCGAGCTGTGGAGCCAGTTCGACTTCCTGCTGCCGGGCTTCCTGGGCGACACCAAGGATTTCGCCGCCCGCTGGCGCACGCCCATCGAAAAGCGCGGCGACACCGTGCGCCGCGAGATTCTCGCCCGCCGCATCGCGCCCTTCATCCTGCGCCGGCGCAAGGAAGAAGTCGCCAAGGAGCTGCCGCCCAAGACCATCGTGGTGCGCAGCGTCGAGCTCGAAGGCCGCCAGCGCGACCTCTACGAGACCGTGCGCGCCACCATGGACGAGCGCATCCGCGACGAGATCGCCGCCCGCGGCTACGCCCGCAGCCAGATCGTGATCCTCGACGCCCTGCTCAAGCTGCGCCAGGTGTGCTGCGACCCGCGCCTCATCCACACCGACGCCGCCGCCAAGGTGAAGGAACGCGCCAAGCTCGACCTGCTGATGGACATGCTCCCCGAGCTGGTGGAGGAAGGCCGCAAGCTGCTGCTGTTCTCGCAATTCACCACCATGCTCGGCCTGATCGCCGCCGAGCTCGACGCCCGCAAGATCAGGTATGTGGTGCTCACCGGCGACACCGTGGATCGCGAGACACCGGTGCGCGAATTCCAGGACGGCCCGGTGCCGGTCTTCCTCATCAGCCTCAAGGCAGGCGGCGTGGGCCTCAACCTCACCGCCGCCGACACGGTGATCCACTTCGACCCGTGGTGGAACCCCGCCGTCGAGAACCAGGCCACCGACCGCGCCCACCGCCTCGGCCAGACCAAGGCGGTGTTCGTCTACAAGCTGGTGGTCGCCGGCTCCATCGAAGAGAAGATCCTCGCCCTGCAGGAAAAGAAGGCCGACCTCGCCGCCGGCATCCTCGCCGAGGATCACGAGGGCACGGTGAAGTTCGGCGAGGACGACATCCGCGCGCTGCTGACGCCGCTGCCCGAGGTCCAGAGCGAGGCGAAGAAGCCCGGGCGGCCGAGGAAGGGTTAACCACATTAATGAACCGCGCCTGACAGCCGATATCACCGTGGGCGCGACTCATCCGTCGCGCCGATGGTCATACGGTCGGGAGGTTCGGCGCGCATCCGCACACCCCCGCGTCAGTAGAAGTGGGGATTTGCAATGTTTCAAACGCTCAGCGTAAGAAAGCAGCTGTTGGCAGTTGCATCGGTCGTCGTCAGCTTTTTTCTTTATCTGGTCTTCATCGTCTGGGAAACCACGCAGACCATCACGGAGGCGGCCGACCATATGGCGCAAGGGAAGGACGTCATCGCCGACGTGCTACCACCGCCGCTCTACATCATCGAGGCACAGCTCACCGCACTCCAGTTGTCCACGGCCTCGCCCGAAGAAAGGGAGGCCCTCTTCAGTGTCCTGGACAGGCTGAAGATCATTTTTGACCAGCGGAACGCCTACTGGGCAACCCAGACGCTCGACCCGGAGATCAGGCACGCCCTGCTGGAAACGCAGAAGAAAACCGCCGACGCTTACTGGGCGCTGCTGCTGGGCGACTATGCGACAGCCGTTCGCGCCCAGGACAGCAACCGCCTGGAAGCAATGGCTCCAGAGCTATGGAGGCGCTTCCAGGCCCACCGTTCCGCCGTGGACGACACAGTACGGCTCGCCACCATTTACGCCGACCACACGGCGGAAACACTGGTACGCACGGCAACCGACTCGCGCCACGAGGCCTCGCTGCTGACCCTGCTGGCCGCGCTCGTGTCGGGCGCGCTGATGCTCCTGAGCGCGCGCTGCATCCTGTGCCGCCTGGGCGGAGAGCCGCTGGCCATGCAGAAGGCGGCGCGCCAGATTGCCTCGGGCGACCTGACCGCCATCCTGAAACCCGAATACGGCGGCGACGACAGCCTGGCCGCCTCCCTCGTCCTCCTGCGCGACAATCTGCGTAACACCATCGAGATGCTGACGGCGGAGCGGGCGCGCCTGCGCACCCTGCTCAACACCCTCCCCGATCTGGTCTGGCTGAAGAGCCCGGATGGCGTGTTCATCGCCTGCAACGAAAAATTCGAACGCCTCGTGGGGGCCAGCGAGGCCGACATCATCGGCCACGTGGACCGCGACTTCTTTCCCGCAGCGCTGGCCGACGCCTTCCGCCAGCGCGACGCCGAGGTGATCGCCAGCGGCCAGCCCAGCGTCACCGAAGAGACCGTCACCTACCGGCACGACGGCCAAGAGGAGATTCTCGAAACCATCCGCACGCCGATGCGCGACGCCGCCGGCCGCCTGATCGGCGTGCTGGGGCTGGCGCGGGACATCACCCACATGCACCGGCTGATGGACGACCTGACCGCGGCGCGCCTCGAAGCCCAGCGCTCCAGCCGCGCCAAGAGCACCTTCCTGGCCAACATGTCCCACGAGATCCGCACCCCGATGAACGCCATCATCGGCATGGCCGATCTGGCGCTCACGACCGACCTGAACCGCAAGCAGCTCAATTACATCAGCAAGGTCAAGGTGGCCTCGGAGAGCCTGCTGAACATCATCAACGACATCCTCGACTTCTCGAAGATCGAGGCCGGCAAGCTCACGATGGAGAAGTCGCCCTTCATCCTCGACACCATCTTCGACCAGCTCTCCGGCGTCGTGGCGCTGCGCGCCGAAGAACAGGGCGTCGAGCTGCACTACGACATCGGCGACGGCTCGCGGGTCCTCGAGGGCGACCCCTTCCGGCTGGGCCAGGTGCTGATCAACCTCGTCACCAACGCGGTGAAGTTCTCCGCCGGCGGCACCGTGCTGGTCAAGGCCGATACGGTGGCCGTGGGCGACGACGAGGTGGAGCTGCGCTGCTCGGTCGCCGACCAGGGGATCGGCATGAGCCCCGAGCAGGCCGCCAGCCTCTTCCAGCCCTTCACCCAGGCCGACACCTCGACGACCCGCCAGTACGGTGGCACCGGCCTCGGCCTGTCGATCAGCCGCCAGCTGGTCGAGCTGATGGGCGGCCAGATCCGGGTCGAGAGCGGGCTGGGGCAGGGCAGCACCTTCCACTTCAGCGCGCGCTTCAAGACCCTCGGCCCCGACCGGCGCCAGGGCATCGCCCAGTTCGGCGCCCGCCTCGCCGAGCACGCCCACCGGCCCGTCCTCATCATCGACGACAACCCCATCGCCTGCGCCATCCTCGAACGCATGATCAGCCAGCTCGGCCTGCGCACCGAGGTGGTCATGAGCGGCAACGACGCGCTGAAGACGATCGAGGTCGACACCCCGCCCGATTACCTGATGTTCCTCGTGGACTGGCGCATGGCCCGCCTCGACGGGGTCGAGACGATCCGCAAGCTCAAGCGCCGCTACCGCAGCCTGGGCCGCGCGGCGCCGCCGATGATCCTGGTCACCGCCTTCAGCCACCACGAAGAGATCGACCAGATCAGCAGCGAGATCGACGGGCTCCTCGCCAAGCCGGTGAGCGCCCGCCACCTTTACGTCGAGATGGCCCACAGCCTCGGCATCGCCGACGACAGCGCCCCCGAAAGCGAACGCCGTCAGCCCCGGGTTGCCAACTGGTCGCGCTTCCGCAACCTGGACATCCTGGTCGTCGAGGACGTGGAGGTGAATCGCGAAGTCATCGGCGAACTGCTGGCCACCTCCGGGCTGGTGGCGCGCTTTGCCAAGGATGGGCAGGAGGCGCTGCTGGCCGTCGAGGAGCGCTGCCCCGACCTGATCCTGATGGACATCCAGATGCCGGTGATGGACGGCTACGCCGCCACCCGACGCCTGCGGGAGAACCCCGCCTATCGCGACGTCCCGATCATCGCCCTCACCGCCAACGCCCTGCTCGACGAACAGGAGAAATGCCTCGCCGCCGGGATGAACGCCCACGTGGCCAAGCCGGTGCGCATGGACGACCTGTTCGAGCAGATGTCCCGCTGCCTGCCCGATCACGGGCACGACAGCCCGGCCGAGCCCGACGCCCCTGCCGAAGCCACGCCGGCCCCGCCCACGCACCCCGCCGTGCCCGGCATCGACGTCGCCGTGGGCCTCAGCTACGTCAAGAAGATCGACCTCTACCGGCGCCTGCTGGCCAAGTTCCGCGACACCACCGGGCGCCGCTTCGAGCCCGACTACACCCGCGCCCTCGCCGATGACGACTGGGAGACCCAGGCCCGCCTCGCCCACACCCTGAAAGGCATCGCCCGCACCCTGGGCGCCTACGACCTCGGCGAAGCCGCCGCGGCGCTCGAAGAGGCGGTGGACCAGCGGGCCCGCGACCTCATCCAGGCACGCTTTGCGCTCACGCGGGAAGCCCTGGCGGTGGTGATCACCGGGCTGGAAGACCTGAAGGACTGGTAAGCCGCAGGCGGCGCCGGCCTAACGGTCAAGCCACTTCAGCAGGGCGTGGTAGAGCCGGTCCGGGTCCACCGGCTTCGAGACGAAGTCATTCATGCCCGCCTCCCGGCAGCGCGCCTCGTCCTCGACGAAGGCATTGGCCGTCAGCGCCACCACCGGAATGCCCTCGCCGCCATCCAGCTGGCGGATCGTCCGGGTCGCCGTCACCCCGTCCATCCGGGGCATCTGCATGTCCATGAGGATCAGGGCGTAGGTCCCCGCCGGCGCGCGCTGGAACATGGCGACGGCTTCCTCGCCGTTCTCCGCCAGGTCGCACGCCAGGCTCACGTCCTCCAGAATCTCCCGGGCCACCAGCTGGTTGATCTCGTTGTCCTCGGCCAGCAGGATGCGGGCGCCGGCAAACCTCTGCCGCAACAGGGCAACGACCTCGCTTTCCGGGGACAGATCGGCATCGCCGCGCGCCTGGCTGGTCTTCTTCAGCCGTGCCGAGAACCAGAAAGTGCTGCCCTTGCCCGGCACGCTCTCGACCCCCGCATCGCCGCCCATCAGCTGGGCCAGCCGGCGGGCGATCGCCAGGCCGAGGCCGGTGCCGCCGTAGCTGCGCACCGTCGAGGTGTCGGCCTGTTCGAACGGCGTGAACAGACGGCGCATCGCCTCCGGCGAAATGCCGATGCCCGTGTCGATCACCTCGAAGCGGATCGACACTGAATCCTCGTCCTCCTGCAACCTGAGGGTACGGACGGTCACCGACCCCGCCTCGGTGAACTTCACCGCGTTGCTGACCAGATTGAGCAGCGCCTGGGTCAGCCGCGTCAGATCGCCCAGCAACTGCGCCGGCAGAAAATCCACCTCCGTCCTGAGCTGGAGGCCCTTGGCGCTGGCCGCCTCCGCCACCATCGAGCACACGTTCACCGCCAGCACCCGCACATCCACCAGCTCTTCGGACAGCTGGAGCTTGCCGGCCTCGATCTTCGAGAAATCCAGGATGTCGTTGATGATGCCCAGCAGATGCTTGCCGGCCGACTCGATCTTGGCGAGCTTCTCGGCCGTCTCCGGCTCCTGGGGCTTTCTGCGCAGCAGGCCCGACAGCCCCAGGATCGCGTTCAGCGGCGTGCGGATCTCGTGGCTCATGTTGGCCAGAAAGCTGCCCTTGGCCAGGCTCGCCGCCTCGGCCGCCCGCTTGGCGTCGGTCAGGGCCGCGGTGCGCTCATCGACCATCGCTTCCAGATGGTTGCGGTGGCGCTCCAGCTCGGCCTCGGCCTCCTTCAGCTTCGTCACATCCACCGCAACCCCCGCCCACACCGCCTCGCCCTGGGGGCCGGGAATCGGCGCCGAGCGCACATGCAGCCACGCCTGCCGCCCATCGGCCAGATGGAACAGCAGCAGGCCCGAATACGGAGACCTGTCGCGCACGCTGCGGGCCTCGTCCTCGAGGTAGCGGGCGTAGGAATCCGGCGTCATCAGCGCAAACAAGGGCGCGGCATCCCGCATCAGCGCGGCGGGATGGAGCCCGAGCATCTTCTCGACCCCCGCGCTGATGTACCGGAAGGCGCGCCGGCCCTCCCCCCGCTCAAACTGATAGACAAAGCCCTCCGGCAGGTTGTCGCCGAGGGCGCGCAACTGCGCTTCGCGCTCCCGCAGATGGGCTTCGCTCTCCGCGTATTCGTATTCGATGCGCTGGGAGTTCATGCTGATGAGGGTCAGCGTCACCAGCTGCACGGTCAGGATCTGCGCCAGGGCGTAAAAGCTGCCAAAGCCCTTCAAGGCCTCGAAGGCCGTGCTGGTGTGCGGGTCGATGAGCTGCTGGCCGATGCGCACGAAGGAAAGCACGCCATACACCAGCAACCACAACGCCAGCATCACGTCGTTCGAGCCAAAGTATTTCGGACGGAAACGCAGGGTGAGGGCCGCCGTCGTCAGGCTGAGGGCGCCGGCCAGCGTGCAGTAGATGGCGATGCGGGTGTCGAGCCGGGCCGGGTCCAGGCTGAAATAGCCGAACACGCACAGGAAACCCAGCGCAAGCAGCGCCTCCCAGCGATAGCTCACCCTCAGCCCGCGAAAGATCACCATGCCGCGCAGGAGCAGCACGAGCCCGCCCAGCAGCAACCCGTTGCGCATCACCGCCACATACCACACCGGCGGCAAGACCCCGGGCACCAGCATCGCCGCCCCAAGGGCCAGACACGCCACCCCCGCCGTCCAGAAACCGAAACCCGGATACGTCTTGCGGGTGCGCCAGGCCACAAACATCACGAGCGCAGCCGCCGCAGAAAGCAGGGCGTTGGTACTCAGCAGGGTGGCTGTATCCATCGGGTGCACCTGTCATGTGATCGCGCGCGGCTTGACGGGCCAGACCGGAACCTCACCGCATCCCGCCCGGCACCGGACGGACCTGGCCGACGACACATCACCCGGCCTTGCTCAAGGTGTTGGTTCAGGGGAACGAGGATTGGTTCTGGCTACCGCCCACGCCGGGCACCACGGCCAGAAGGCTTTAACGGCAGGGAGTGGCGGGGCCTTACGGGTACGCGAAACAAATGAATCCGGGCGCCCCGTAGGTCGGATTAGCGCAGCGTAACCCGACACCACCCACCGCTACTCCCGCCCCACACCCTCAAACCCCATCGCCTCGCGCCCCCAATCCGCCGGATACACCCCCGCCTGTACGAACCGCGCAAAGCTCGACCACCGCCAATCCCCCGCCGACTTCACCAGCCCGTGCTTCACCGGGTTGTAATGGATGTAATCCGCATGCCGGGCAAGATCGGCCTCATCGCGGATCTGGTGTTCCCAATGACGACGCTGCCAGATCCCCCGCTCGCCCCTCGCCTGCCGCGCTGCACCCGGCCCCTGCCGTAGCGCATCCGGACAATGCTTCGAGAACCACGTCTTCACCAACCGCCAGCGCGTCGAAAAATCCCCATCGCCCAGCGGCAAGGTCCAGATGCAATGCAGGTGACCCGGCATCGCCACAATGGCGTCGATCTCGAAGGGGCGGGATTGGCGGACGGCGCGGAAGGCGTTGCGCAGCACGTCGACAGCCTAGTCCGAAGCCAGAATCGGGCGACGGCAATCGGTGACGAGGGTGAAGAAGAAAGTGCCACCGGGAACGAGGGCGCGTCGATATTGCATGGGGTGGTGTCGGGTTACGCTGCGCGAACCCGACCTACTCGGCCAGATTGAGCCCGGTATTGCCGTGATCAGTTGTCGTGCCCTCACCGCAGCTCTTCCTTTGTCGCCTCAAGCACTTTCAGTTCGGCATCTGTGGGAGTGGTCGAGCCGGGCGGCCTGCAGGCATCAGCCTTGGGATATTCCCTGCAGAAAGGGCTATTGAGGCGACGCTGATGATCCGGCGCCCAGGCAGGCTCATCGCCATGACAGGCCTGCAATCTGGCGAAATTTCTGGAATCGCAGGAAATACCGGCCGTTCCCACATATTCGTAACCCATGCTCTTCAAACACCGACCCGCCATAGCAAAGGCGTTCAGGCCGCCATCAGGAATGGAAGGCTCAAAATAACCTATTGGGTTAGGGTAGCCACACTCCAGCATATCAATCTGGATATTGATCTTGCTCACACCATCTTTTTTCCAAAGTTCGTACGAGCTTGGCGCGGGCTTATCCATATTTCGCAGAGCACACCCGACAAGAACAACAGAAGTAAATAAAGACAGGTATTTATTCATCTGCTGATGCAAGGATTGCACCTATCCCGGAACTGAAGTTTCGTAGCCTTCGTAGGTCGGATTCGTCAAGCATCCCCTCAAAACCGCCACGTCCCCTCCACGATATACGCGTCGCTCACATGCGCGCCCGTGTGCATGTTCCAGCTTCTTGCCCAGCGGAATTCGAGTTCGGCGTTTTCCGAGAGGTCGAAGCTCGGCCCCAGCCTTAGCTTGTGCAGGTCGTGCTCTTTGCCGGCGTCGATGGCGCGTTGGTAGCGGTAGCCGAGCATGAGTTCGACCGGGCCGATGGCGTAGCGGTAGCTGGGTTCGAGGTAGTAGTAGAAGTACTTTTCATCGCCCTGGGCGGCGTGGCCGGTGAGGGCGCGGAGGACGAGGCGGGCGTCGGGGCCGAGGGTGAAGTTGTGGCGCAGGCGGATGGCGAGCTTGCGCTCCGTGCTGCGCTCGCCGCTGTCGTGTTCATGGGCGCCTTCGATGAGGGCTTCGACCATGTGAATCCAGGGGTTGTCGAGCTTGATGCCAGGGGAGAGGGTGAGGCTGCGGCTTTGCCAGGCGTTGCGGGCGCCGTTTTCCAGTTCGTATTCGATGCCGAGCTTGGCCTTGCCGGTTTCGTTCTCGTCGGCCGGGGCGATGCCCGGCGACAGCAGCAGGGCCAGGCCGGTCGCCTTTGCCCAGTTCTTCCACCCGTAGTGCAGACGCGTCATGGGATTCCATTTCGGGGCGCCGGTGCGGCCCGCTTCCGTTCAAAGGCGGTGCCCAGGGCGGCCGCTGCGTATGCGGGGATTGTAAAGGGAACGGGAGCGCGCCTTTCGGGCCGGGCGCTGTGGGCTGGCCGCGGCTCAGTGGAGGGTGATGGGTCCGCCGCCGTTCTGGTCATCGTCGTCCGGCTCGTCATCCGGGCGGGCGGGCCCGAGGCCGGCGATCCGGGCGTCGCACAGGGCGCGGCGGCTTTCCTGAACGGCCTGCTTTGCGGCGAGCGCGGCCTCGTCGACGAGACGCATCGTTTCGCGGGCGGCAAGCAGTTGTTCGTAGGCCGCGGTGATGGCGTCGAAGTCGGGGGCGATCAGGGCGCGCTGTTCGGGCGGCATGGCCTTGAGGCGATGATAGAACGCGATGTCTTCTTCGATCACCTTGTCGGATAGCGGCTTGCGGGACTTGGGCTTGGACATGCGACCTCCTGGGAGGATGGGAAAGGGGGGATGCCTGCCCGGCGGGGGCTGGCGCAGCCCGCGGCCGGCGGAGCATAAAAAAACGGCGGCGCACCGGCCGCCGTCGTCAAAAACCAGCCCCCTGCCAAGGAGTAGGAGCAGGGAGCCGGTGTGCACTCACGGGGCGTCGGGCGCGGCGCCGCTGGCGTTGCCGTTCTTCTTGGCCGGGCTGGAGTGCTTGGCGTAATCGGACTTCTTCTTGATGCCCAGCGACGCCAGCTCGTTGGAGCTGACCCCATAGATGACGCGCACCTCGTTCTTGGCGCCGATGATGACGTTGCGCAGGGCGCGGCGGCCGTCCATCACCGCGTCGCGGGCGGCGGCGAGGGCGTTCTCGGCCAGCAGCACGTCTTCTTCGGCGGCGCGCAGCTCGTTGTAGGCGGCGGTGGCGGCCTCGACGCTGTGGGCGGGGTTGTGGGGGGTGTAGCCGGGGATGGCCTTGAGGGCGAGGTAGGAATCGATGTCGGCGTCGGCTTCCTGCGCGGTGACCCGGGTATCGGGCTTGATATTGGACATGCTGTCTCCTGCGGCGGGCTAGTCAGTCTGAATGAACTTCCATGCATGCAGATGTTAGATCAATAAATCGACATATGCAAACAGCAAAGAAAGATTCAAATGCGCTGTATCCCCTCCCGACAAGGCGGCCGGGGGAAAGCTGCCACCTTGCGCGGCGGCAGTCCGGTTGGAAGCACCGGGTGGTGGCGCTCGTACTGTCCGCAACAGCATGGGCCATGACTACACCTGCCCGGCATGGGCGCAACAAGATTACTGCCGGAGAAAGAAGGTTTCAGCCCCTGAAACACAACCAAGAGGCCGAGAAAGACAGTTTCGTGACGGGAAACCGTGTTTCAGCGCCTGAAAGAACGACCACAGCGCCAGAAACCTTGTTTCAGCGCGTGAATCGAAGACCACGCGCGGTGAAACATCGATTCAGGCGCTGAAACAAGGTTTCAAGGCCGATAGTCGCGTTTTATATGGCGTAATTGCTGATTTTTTGCGACAAACCGCGTCAAGAATGCACCGTTGAGCAAGGCGGGCAGGACTACTTCCGCGGGGAGAGGGTCAAAGCTCGGACGGAGACTGAAGGGTTTGAATCGCCCACTGCAGACTCGCCATCAAAACGTCGAGACCATCTGCCGCACCTCCTCGAGCTTGAAAATCCGTAAGCAGTTTGAATGCACGGCGCAGATGCTTGAGCGGATCACCGGGCTCAGTTTGGGCGAGCCGCACCTCCAACAACACTTTATGCCACAGAAAATCTGTTCTGCTTGGGTCGAGATGATCCTGGCGCTCAGAGATCGCCATCGCTTGCTCGAAGCATGCGCGCGCGCGTGTAAGCAGCCCTGTTTGGAGGAACAAATCACCGAGTCTCTGATTGGCTTTGGCTAGGTGCTGCTGATAGTCAAGACGGCCCGGTTCAAGCATGGCCAGTTGCTCATGGATGGTCAGCGCATCCTCCAGGTAGCGCTGCGCTTCGTCATAGCGGTGAAGGCTCGTCAAACCCGCCCCTAGGTCACCATAGGTGATCGCCAACGCCGTCTGGTCTTCGCTTCGCTCGGGCGCCGCACGGGCGAGGTCCTCCGCAAGGGTGACGGCCTCTCGGTAAGCACTCAAGGCCTCGTCATCATTCCCCAACAACACCCCAAGATTTCCAAACTGGCTGAGCGCAACTCTCAGACTTCGCCGATGGTCAGGAAGATCAGGCGCTACTGCAACAAGGCTCCGCGCGATGACGAGCGCTTTTTTTGAGACCTCGATAGCCTCGCCGACTTCACCTAGTGCTTGGAGCCGCGAACTGATCGCCGTATGCACGAGGACTTGAGCGGACAGAACCTGAAAGTCGTTGGGCAGCAGGCAAGCCAGCCTTTCGACGATCTCGAGCATTTCCTGATAGACGGCGAGTGCGTCCCGATGACGGTCGCGCTCCACGAGGTGGCTACCGAGGCGGCCCAATATGATCGATAAACGCTTGATTGCATCGATGTCATCCTTCGCTGCCTGAACCTGTGCCCGGAGCGGCGGGAGTTCAGCCTGAAGCCGCTCAAACTCCGCGTCGTCGACGCCTCCCAGGTTGTCGGGCATTGTGCTCGCCTGCTGCAATTGACCGCGCAGATACGGGATTTCCGACAGCCTGACGTCCCGTTCCTCCTCCTCCCTCACCGGCTCCAGCCGCACCGACACGCCCCTTACCGACCAGAAATCCGGCGCCTCGTGGGCGAAAATGGGTTCGAGATGGGGCGTGAGGCAGAGCAGCAGGGCCGCATCGAGCGCGTGGGCAAGGGCGTTGCGCTGCTCGTTGAGTCGGCGAAACAGCAGAGACCAGGCCGGGGTGTCGGACTGGCGGGCAAAGCTGGCATCGAGAACGATCAGCTGGCGTTCGTCCGCGGCGGGGCGGGCCAGCCCGCCGAGGGCTTGCGTGACGTAGGCGGTCAGGGCGTCGCCATCGAGGGCCTGGTCGCGCTGCCGGAGCGAATCAGGGTGGAGATGTTCGGTGCGGAGGCTGCCGCCACGACGGGCAGACACCGTCTGGGTCAGGGTGGCGATGAGATTCCGCACCTGCCGTGGCGAATGACAGACGACGATGTGGAACTGGAAGCCATCGCCCAGCGCGAGGGCGGTGGTCAGGCGCTGGATGGCGGCGTCGTTGGCGGCAGACATCCGGGGGGCGTCAAGGCGCGGGCTTGGCAGCGGCCGTCAACGCAAGGCGTGCAGCCTGGACGCCGGGGATCTCGGCCACGGCGGGATGCAGGTTGAACCAGTCGTTGCCATTGACGTAGCGCAGCACGGCGTTATTGAGGAGCATCTGATCGGCGATCTGGCGGTGGTCGTCGTTGAGCACGGTGTAGTACTGCTCGGCCGCCACCCGGGCCAGCCAGTCGAAGGCGTCGGCGGGGACAATCTTGCGGTAGGCGTCCTTCAGTTCGTTGAAGATGCGCTCGAAATCCGCCTGAGCCAGGGGGAGCTGTTCATTGGCAAGGGCAGATTGAAGGAGGCGGACGATCTCGCGGGGGTAGCCGCCGGACCAACGGATGAGTTCGGCAATGCGGTCTTCGCAGGCAGGGCCCAGGATTTCGGCCAGGGCATGGTCGGGGATGCGGCGACGAACTAGTTCCCGTGCGGCGTCGACACCTGGCTGAAAGGGCGTGCCGTCACGGTTGGCGAGCTTGATCATGGGCAGGAAGCTGACGTGCTCGAACCGCCGGCTGACCAGCGCGGTGGGAATGGTGTAGAGCACGTGCACGGGCAGGTGCAAATGAGGCGCGCCGCCGGCAAAGATGCGCTCCGCACTGCCGAGCACCTGCTCCCAGTTCTCGCTGGTGCCACGGAGCTTTTCGAGGGAGTCGAAGATCACCACCAGCCGGGAACGACCACACCGCTGGGCACGCGCCTCAAGCAGGGTCAGTTCATCGCGAGCGTCCTTGAGGAAGGACGACAGATGGCTGGAAATGATGGTGCGGACCTTGTTGCGCAGGCTTGGGCGGGTCCGCATCTCGGCCACCAGCTTGGGGCCACTGGGGATGCCGAACTCGGCCTTGGTCAGATCGGCATCGGTTTGTTTGAGCCAGTTCCAGAGGCGACGGAAGTAGCCTTCTTCCATCGCATTGTCCGGGTCCTTGCCTTCGGCGTTGAGCACCTCGCGCTCGACCGCAAAGAGAATGGCGGCGATCACATCGGGGACATCGACCGGATTGGTGAGATCAAGGCTGTTCTCCCCGTCCACCAGCACCGGCAGGAAGTTGCCGCGCGCTGGATCGCGCAGACGGGCAGCCAGACGGCGCAGTTCGGTGGATTTGCCGGAGCCGGGCAGCCCGGTGAACAGGATGAAAACGGGTGGATCGGAAAACTCGATGCGCCGACCGAGATTGTCGACCCAGTTGATACCACGCACTTTTTCGGGGCCGTAACCGTCGATGTTCAGATTGCGTTCGTCGTCCGGCGCGAGGGATTCGAGAAAATGGCAGCGGTTGTAATACTTGCGTTGATCGGCAAAATCCATGACGGCTCCAGCAGGGTGGTGCGCGCGAAACAGGCGCCCGCGAATCTTAGCGTAAATGGGCTTGGCGCCCTGGCATCACGTCGCAGGCCCGCCCTCCCCTAGCGCCGCACGTCGTGCATCAGGCTGGCGGCTATGATGGCGAGGGCGAACACGCCGGCCAGCAGCAGGAAGCCCTGGGCGTAGGCGTCGAAGATGCCCGGCGCGACGGTGCCGTGGATGCGTTCGCGCCATTCGACGAACACGGCGACGATGGCGACGCCCATCACCCCGCCCAGCTGGCGGGCGTAGCTGATGATGACCGTCGATTGCCCCATCTGGTGGGGCTCGAGATGGCGCAGGGTGGC
>JAKLLO010000283.1 GCA_023150095.1 Zoogloea sp.
TGTTCACGTTCATTTCCCCTTTACCGACGTGCTCGAGCAGGTTGACCGGCGGCACGCAGTAGGGGCCGATGGCGGCCGGGGTGAGGTCGATCATCAGCACGCCCAGCTCGTTGAGCTTGCGGCTGTTCTCGGCATGCACGTAGGCGCTGGTGGCGTCGAAGGCGATCTGCACGCCGTCGGCCTTGATGTGGGGCAGCAGGCCATCCACGCCGTCGGCGGTGGTCTTGATGCCCATCTCGCGGGCCCGCTTGAGGCCGTCGGATTCAGGGTCGATGCCGACCATCCACACCGGCTCGAGGACGGGGCTGCGCTGCAGCTTGGCCAGCAGGTCGGTGCCGATGTTGCCGGGACCGATCAGGGCGCACTTGATCTTGTTGCTCATCGTTGTTGTTTCCTGTTGAGACGCTGGGGTTAAACCATGCTGCGGACTACGCCACCCTCGACCCGGAGGGCCGCACCCTGGGTTGCGGAGGACAGCGGACTGCAGACATAGGCGACCATGGCGGCGACCTCGGCGGGGTCGATGAGGCGCTTGATGATCGAGGTCGGCCGGGCATTGGCGAAGAAGGCCCGTTCGGCCTCCTCCACCGTGACGCCCTGCTCTTCGGCCAGGCGGCCGAAGAACGTCGCGACACCTTCGGTACGGGTCGGGCCGGGGAGTACGGAATTGACGGTGACGCCGGAGCCGGCACAGGTTTCGGCAAGGCCCCGGGCGACGGAAAGCTGGGCGGCCTTGGTCATGCCGTAATGCACCATCTCGGCCGGCGGACAGACGCCGGATTCGCTCGAGATGAACACCACGCGGCCCCAGTTGCGGGACTTCATGGCCGGCAGGTAGCTGCGGGTGAGGCGCACGCCGCTCATCACGTTGGTTTCGAAGAAGTCGAACCACTCTTCGTCGGCGATCTGCTCGAAGGGCTTGGGATCGAAGATCCCCATGTTGTTGACCAGGATGTCCACGTCCGGACAGGCGGCCACCAGGGTTTCGCAGCCGGTGACGGACGAAAGGTCGGCGGCGATGCCGGTCACTTTTGCGCCGGGCACGGCGGCCTGGAGGCGCTCGACCGCCGCGGCAACACCGGCACGGCTACGGCCATTCACGACAACTTCGGCGCCTTCGGCGGCCAGCAGCCGGGCGGTGGCAAAGCCGATGCCGGAGGTGGAGCCGGTGACGAGGGCACGCTTGCCTGCGAGTTGAAGATCCATAAAGCCTCGGTTGATGTGGGGTTGAGGGTGTTGCGTTAGCCGGACTACGTGTGCCCGGTCTGCTTATTCGGTGGCGCCGATGGCGGCGAGTGCGGCGCGGGCGCAGTCTTCGTCCTGGGCTTCGGATGCGCCGGAGACGCCGATGGCGCCGATCAGTTCGCCATTCACGCGGATCGGCAGACCGCCACCAAACACCACCAGGCGCGGGCGGGCCGAGAAGCCGAACTTCATCCCGTCATCGTGACCGATGAACTCCATCCACTTCTTGGTGGAAAAGCCGAAGCCGGCGGCGGTGTAGGCCTTGTCGATGGCGATGTCGATGGACTGGATGAAAGCACCGGGCATCCGCAGGAAGCCGGCCAGGTTGCCGCCGGAATCGGCCACGGCCACGTTGATCTTCACGCCGATCCGGGCCGCGTGCTCGACCGCAGCCTCAAGCGCCACGGTCACGGCTTCGGCGGAGATGACGGACTGGGGAACTGCGACGGCGGAAACGGGTTGATCGCTCATGGGGGATTCCGGATTAAGAGTTGGAAAGGGCCAGCGGCGGGCCATCAGCGCGGACAGGCGCGCGGGAGAACAATATGGGCTTCTGTTTCGAACGTCAATTGTTTTCTCGAGATTTTTTACTATCACCGGAATAAACGATTTCAGCTAAAATTCCACCGATGGCGTGTGCGTCCTGACCCGCCCTGAAACAGAGAACCCACCACGATGAACGACCTCGCCAACGTCCCCGATTTGTCCGGCCATCAGGCCGACGAGCCGAAGACCCTCGCCGAAGCGGCCTATCGCCAGTTGCGCCGCGACATCATCGAAGGCGTCCATCGTCCCGGCGAGAAGCTGCGCGTCGAACACCTCAAGGACCAGTACGCCGTCGGTGCCGGCACCCTGCGCGAGGCGCTGCAGCTGCTGGTGACCGATGCGCTGGTGGTGGCCCAGGGGCAGCGTGGCTTCCGCGTCGCGCCGATCTCCCTCGACGACTTCGAGGACATCACCCGCACCCGCGTGCTCCTCGAGACCGTGGCGCTGCAGCAGTCCATCGAGCTCGGCGACGACACCTGGGAGGCCAATGTGGTGGCGTCCTTCCACATGCTGTCCCGCGCCGAAGAAAAGCTGGTCGATGGCACCAACGCCTCGCGGGAAGAATGGGAGCTGCGCAACCGGGCTTTCCACGAGGTGCTGATCTCCGCCTCCACGTCCCGCTGGCTGCGTCACTTCCAGAACATCCTGTACCTCCAGTCGGAGCGCTACCGGCGCCTGTCGCTGTTCCGCCAGCCGATCTCCCGCGATGTGCATGCCGAGCACCAGGCCATCGTCGATGCCGCCCTCGCCCGCAACTCGAAGGAAGCGGCGCGAATCCTCACCGAACACGTCCTGCGCACCCTCGAAGCCGTCCGCAAGCTGCCGGCCGAGATGATCAGCTGATCAGATCCGCTGGCTCCGGACCGCCCTCTCGGGGGCAGCAAAACGGCGGGATTTCCCGCCGTTCTGCTTTGCTGCGACCGATCAGGAAACGACGGTCAGGAAGCGCTCGTTGAGCTTGCGGTCGTGGTAGAAGATGCCCGCGCCGACTTCATCCCAGGTCCACTTGACCGGCTTGTAGTCGGGGTAGGAATCGTAGCCGCCACAGAAGGTCTCGAAGCGGTTGCCGGACGGGTCAAACGCGTAGATCGTGGTGCCGCGGGTGATGCCGTGACGGGTGGGGCCGATGTCGATGGAGATCTTGTTCATCGACATGAGGTCGGCTGCGCGCAGCACGCGCTCCCAGCTGTCGAGCTTGAAGGCCACGTGGTGC